>JAEZZB010000136.1 GCA_023442495.1 Bacillota bacterium | reverse complement strand
GTCCTAATGGAATTAATAATTTACCAGGAACTTTTTCTTCGATTTGGTATATCTTTTTCTTTTCCATATTTACCTCCAAAAAACATATTTTATATAATATAGAACAAAAATATATATTTGTCAAATGTTTTTATTAGCATTATTTTTTATATAAATATATTTAGTAAAATAAGGATATTTATATTTCTATAAAGATTTATTATATATTTTGTGTCGTAAAATTTACACTATAAAAAATTAAAAATACATAAAATACTCAAAGATATAAAAATAATCTGCTGAAAAATTCAGCAGATTATTTTTATTTTATATCTATTTTGTATACAATACTACAGGGCAATGGTCAGATCCCATTTGTTCCATATGTATACTTGCATCAAGTAATTGATTTTCAAAGTCTTTACTTACAACGAAGTAGTCAATTCTCCAGCCTACATTTCTATCTCTTGCTTTTGTGATATAGCTCCACCAAGTGTACATATCAGGTATGTCAGGATAGAAATATCTAAAAGTATCTATAAATCCTGCATCTAAAAGTTCTTGGAATTTAGCTCTTTCTTCATCAGTAAAACCAGCATTTTTTCTATTTGATTGTGGATTCTTTAAATCTATTTCTTTATGAGCAACATTTAAATCACCACATAATATAACAGGTTTAGTTTTATTTAATGTAACTAAATAATCTCTAAAAGCATCTTCCCAAATCTGTCTATAATCAAGTCTTGCAAGACCTCTTTTTGAATTAGGAGTATAGCATGTGACTAGGTAAAAGTCATCATATTCAGCAGTGATGACTCTTCCTTCTTTATCGTGCTCTTCAATGCCTATTCCATAATTTACATTTAAAGGTTTTGTTTTAGAAAAAATTGCTGTTCCTGAATAGCCCTTTTTTTTTGCATAATTATAGTATTCATAATAGTTATCTAAATCTAAAGCTAATTGCCCTTCAGATAATTTTATTTCTTGCAAGCAAATAATGTCAGCATCTTCTTGATTAATATATTCCATAAATCCTTTATTCAGTACAGCTCTAAGGCCATTAACATTCCATGAAATTATCTTCATTACTCCTCCAATTTATCTGTTTTTTCTTCTCTTAATTTAATGGCTTGTTTATAGATATCTATATATTCAGCCGCTTGCTTGAAATTATTATTTTCATTTGCATAATTAAGAGTACTTTCCTTTAATTGTAACATTTCTTCATTCGATAAACTAATAATTTTATTAAATAGATTTTTAAAATCTTCTTTAGTATCCCATTGATAGCCATTTACCCCAGGAATAATTTGATCTTTATTAGGTATATCAAGTTTGATTAGAGCAGGAAGTCCAGATGCGATGGCTTCAAGCATAGAAATGGAATGCATCTCGGATAGAGAGGCTGTTGTGTAATAGTCCATAGAATATAAATATTTTGGAATTTCAGTATTTGGTCTTTTTCCCAAATAAAAAATTCTATCTTCAAATTTATTCTCATTAATAAGTTTAACTATATCTTCTTTTGCTGGACCATCTCCGATAATGAATAATACAGCTTTTTCTTTTGGTAAATCTGTATAAATCCAGTTATTTACTAGTTCTAATATATTCTTTTCACTTCCAATTCTTCCTACAAAAACAAAAGCTTTACAATCATCAGAAAGTCCGTATTCTTTTCTGAATTTTTTTCTAAACTCATCTTTTTCAGATGATGGTAAAAATAAATCATTTTCGACCGAATTATTTATAACTACAACTTGTTTTCCCGTTTTTTGTCTATCTATATAAGCTTGAGCTTTTTTTGATGGACTTGTAACTATATCAGCTGTTTTTGAGAATTTTTTGAAATATTCGGAAGAAATTTTTTTTGAAATATTTTTAAAATATTTTAAACCTACATAAAAAAGAAATTCATCGTATTCGGTATGTAGTGTATAAACCATTGGGATATTATATTTTTTAGAATATTTTCTAGCCGATTCACCTATGCCAAATTCATTTTGAACATGGATAATATCAGGATTAAAATCAAGTAATTTATTAATTTTTGAACTTTTAATTGGTATTGCGAGTCTAAAATTGTATATTTTTTTCAAAAGGATTCCAGGTATATAAATAACATTATCTTTAATTTCAATATCTTCTTGCTTTTCTGATCCCACAGTGACAACCAGAACTTCGTGTCCCATTTTTTCATAAGTTCTTTTTAACATTTCTGTTTGAGTTGCAACACCATTTATAAATGGTGGATATGTTTCTGTAAAAAACACAATTTTCATAATTAGCTCCTAAAGATGTTTATCTTAATTAATAAATTTTAATAAGGTAAGTTAAGGTAATTTATATCTAATTAAAATTATTATACCATAGCTTCTATTTATACTAAACAAAGTTACAATAATGTTATATTTTGATATAATTATAATTAAAATAAAGATTTAATATATATTTAATCTAAGCTAAAATTAAAATAAAAGTTGAATAATAAGGAGGAAATATATGAAAGAAATATTGAAATCTGGTAATTTAGAATTAATTGTTGATAGTGAAGGGGCATATGTGGATTCTCTTAAATACAATGGAATGGAAATTATGTTTACTAAAAGAAATATTTTAGAAAATGGTGCAGAAAAATTAAGAGGAGGTTCTCACCCATGTTTTCCACATTTTGGTCCTGCAGCAAAAGTTGATTTGCCTCAACACGGTTTTGCGAGAAATGAAAACTGGAAAATATTGAATATTAAAGAAAATGAAATAATTTTAAAATTAGAAAATATATATGATGATTGGAAAGAAGTAGTTGCAACTATAGTATATAGAATTGATGATAATGTATTTGAAACTAAATTATTAGTAGAAAATAATAAGAAAGAAGAAATTTATGTATCTCCAGGATTCCATCCATATTTTGCATATGTAGATGCTAATGCGCTAAAATTAAATGAAAGACCATTTGAATTAAAAAATGATTTAGTGGATTCATATTTTATTGATGAAGTAAAATCATTTGAAACAACAAATTATAAAATAAATTTTGAAACATTCAATCTTAATAAATTTATTTTATGGACTTCATTTTCAGGTAATTTCCTTTGTGTTGAACCAAGTTTTAATTTCAAGGCACTCGAAGATGATGAGAAACTTGCAAAGATTGAAGGTGGAGAATCCATGGAATTTAATTACAAGATATATATTGAAATTAAATAATATTTAAAAAGTGTTGGTATAATTTGACAATATGTTTTATACCAACACTTTATTTTATTTGTTATTTACAATCATTTTTGCTAATTTATCAGCATTTCCTGCACCTAAAGTTATAACTATATCATTTTCAGTAAGGTGTTTGTTTAGATGTTCAACAATTGATTCAAAATCACTAATATATTTAGCATTTCCTCCGTTTTGATTTATTTTTTTAACTAAATCACGTGAGTGTATTGTATCATCGTATGGATCTCTTGCAGCATATATATCTGCAACAATTGTTTTATCTGCATCAAAGAAAGATTTTGAAAAATCATCAAGTAATAATTTTGTTCTTGAATATTGATGCGGTTCAAACACTGCAATAATATTTTTATTGTATGAATGTTTTAAAGCACTTAATGTTGATTTAATTTCGAATGGATGATGAGCATAGTCTGTAATAACTAAAGCATCATTTTTTCTTCCTACAGTTTCCATTCTTCTATGAAGAGTTCTATAAGTTTTTAAACTTTCTCTTATTGTTTCTATTTTAATACCATTTTCATAAGATGCTATAATAGCAGCTACTGCATTTATAATATTGAATTTTCCAATTATTTGTAAATAAAAATTTTCTATTTTTCCATCTTTCATGTGTAGATTAAATGAAGGATGCGAATTTTCATCATATTCAATATCGGATACAAAATATGTGGCATTTTCATCATATAAGGAAAATGTAATTAATTCTCCTTTAACATGTTCAAATAATCTATGAGTATTTACATCATCATAATTAATTATTGACTTTGAATACTTATCTAGGTTTTTAATATAACCTATAAAAGTTTCAACTATATGATTTAAATCTTTATAATAGTCTAAATGATCTTCATCTATATTCAAAATAACTACTGTTGAAGGATAATAATTTAAAATATTTCCTTTGAATTCACAAGCTTCTGTAAGTAGTATTTCACTTGTACCTACTTTTACATTTCCTTTCATATCGTCTAAAAGTCCACCTAATAATATTGAAGCATCATCATGTGAATCTATTAAAATTTTAGCTATCATTGAAGTAGTAGTTGATTTTCCGTGAGAACCCGAAATAGCAATAGATTGTTTATAATTTCTCATCAATGCACCAAGAAAAACACCTCTTGATACAACAGGCTTTTGAGTTGCTCTAGCCGCGATTAATTCTTCGCTATTTTCTGGAATTGCGTCAGTATATACAAATAAATCTTGGTTTGTAATATTTTCTTTCTTTTGTCCAATATAAATATCGATACCATTTTCAATTAAATGTTCAATATTTTCAGACATTTTAGTATCTGAACCAGTAATGTCAAAGCCTTTTGATTTAAGTAGTAATGCAATACCACTCATGCTAATTCCACCAATTCCTAAAAAATGTATTTTTTTAATTTTACCTTCTCTCAAATCTAAATTTAAATTAAAATTAAACATATTCCCCTCGAAATCTATATCTTTCTCTATAAGCCACATAATTATATCATAAGCATATATAAAATAGAAATTATTTTACTATTTTACTATATATTGTATAATATATAGGGGAATTAAAACTATGAAAGAGGAATCATGAATAAAGCTATTATAATGGCAGCTGGTGAAGGGACAAGAATGAAATCTAATATTTCAAAAGTCCTTCATAAAGTTCTCAATAAATCGATACTTTCATATATTATAGATTCAGCAAAAGAATCAGGTATGAAGGAAATTATAGTAATTGTTGGGAAAAATGAACAAGCTGTAAAAGAAGAATTTGGTGATGAGCTTATTTTTGTAAAGCAAGAAATCGGTGAAGGCATACCTTATGGAACAGGATATGCAGTGAAATTGACAGAAAATTACATAAAAGATGAGGATAGTATTTTAGTTCTAAATGGAGATATTCCACTTATAACTGAAGAATCATTAAATTTATTTGCTAAATATCATATTGATAATCATAATGATGCAACTGTACTTACGGCAGATTTTGATGATCCAACAGCTTATGGTAGGGTAATAACAGATAATGAAAATAATTTAATAAAGATAGTTGAACATAAAGATTGTAGTGAAGACGAATTAAAAGTTAAAGAAATTAATTCTGGAATATATATATTTAATGGTAAAAAGCTTAAAGAAGCATTAAATCGTTTAGATACTAATAATAATCAAGGCGAAATGTATATTACCGATGTATTTGAAATTTTGAAAAAAGAAAACTCTAAAATTTCAGCATTTAAAATAGAAAATAATGAAGAAATAATGGGAATAAATAACAAGGTTCAACTTGCAGAAGTTGAAGCTGTAATGAGAAGAAGAATTAATGAAACATATATGTTTGATGGCGTTATACTTGAAAATCCTGATACAATAAGCATACAAAAGGGAGTCAAAATAGGAAGAGACACTGTAATTGAACAAAATGTTAAATTAATAGGAGATGTTGAAATTGGTGAAAATTGTCTTATTGGCATGAATAGCCAAATTAAAGATTCTAAAATCGGTAACAATGTTCAAATTTATACTTCATTTATTGAAGGAGCGATTGTTGAGGACGAAGCTGATGTAGGACCATTTGCAAGACTAAGAAAGAATTCTCATATTAAAGAAAAAGTTCACATTGGCAATTTCGTTGAAGTAAAAAATGCGGTGTTAGGAGAAGGGACAAAAGCTGGACATTTAGCTTATATAGGAGATGCAGATTTAGGTAAAAACATAAATGTATCTTGTGGTGTTATATTTGCAAATTATGATGGAATTAAAAAATTTAGATCTACTATAGGAGATGATGCATTTATTGGTTCAAATGTAAATATAGTATCACCTATAACTGTTGAGAATAAAGGATTCTTAGCAGCAGGATCTACAATCACAAAAGATGTAAAAGAAGGACAATTAGCAGTAGAAAGAGCCGTACAAAAAAATATTGATGGATATTATGATAAAAAATTCAAAAAATAATGGAGGAGTCATGCTCAGCGCAGCCAATGAAGTAAAAGTTTTTAGCGGTACATCTAATTTAAAACTTGCAAAAGAAATTTGTGAAAATTTAGAAATGGAGTTGGGGGATATTTCTATTAGTCATTTTGCAGATGGAGAAATATCAGTTAAGGTTAATGAAACTGTTAGAGGAAGAGATGTATTTTTAATTCAACCAACTTCAAAACCTGTAAATGAATCATTAATGGAAGCATTAATCATAATTGATGCACTTAAAAGAGCATCTGCGAATAAGATTAATCTAGTTATGCCATATTATGGATATGCAAGACAAGATCGTAAATCAAAGGGTAGAGAACCGATAACAGCAAAATTAGTTACTGACTTAATTGAAGTAGCAGGTGCTGATAGGGTTGTTTCTGTTGACTTGCATGCTGGACAAATTCAAGGTTTTTTTGATATTCCTTTTGATCACTTGACTGCTAGACCAGTGCTTGCTGAATATTTTGAAAAATTAATTGAAGATAGTGGTACTAATGAATGGACAGTAGTTTCACCAGATCTTGGTGGAGTAACAAGAGCAAGAAAATTAGCAGATGTATTGGGGTTGCCAATAGCAATTATAGAAAAATATAGACCAAATCCAAATGAATCTAAAGTAATGAATGTAATTGGTGGATTTGAAGGAAGACATTGTATAATAATAGATGACATTATTGATACTGCAGGAACTATTGTAAATGCTGCAGAAACTTTAAAAGCAGAAGGTGCAAAAAATGTTTACATAGCGGCTACACATGGAGTTTTATCAGAACCAGCTTTAGAAAGAATTGAAAATTCTTCAGTTTGTCAATGTATTATTACTGATACCATAGAACATATAGAATTAGAAGGAAGAGATAAGTTTAAAGTTCTTTCATTGGCTCCATTGATTGCTGAAACTATTAAGAGAATAGTAAGCTTTACATCAGTATCAGATATTATGAAGGAAAGAAAATAAATGTATTTAATAGTTGGACTAGGAAATCCTGGAAGAAAGTATGAAAAAACCAGACATAATGTTGGTTATGATGCTTTGGACCTTATAGCTTCAAAATTAAATGTGGATATAAAAAAAGTAAAATTTAAGGGAATCTATGGAGAAACTAGATATAAAAGCAACAAAATAATTTTATTAAAACCAGAGACATATATGAATGCCTCTGGTATTTCGGTTGCCGAATGTGCAAGATTTTATGGAATAAATCCAGAAAATATTATTGTGTTAGTAGATGATATTGACATACAATTTGGAAGTATTCGAATAAAGAGAAATGGTTCTGCAGGCACGCATAATGGATTGAAGTCTATTATACAATATCTAGAAACAATTGAATTTCCAAGAGTTAAGATAGCTGTAAATAATAAACCTCCATATATGGATTTAGCTGATTTTGTACTTTCAAAATTTACAGACAATGAAAGAAAAATAGTTGAAAAAGAGCTTGAGCTTTCTTGTGAAGCGGTATTTGAAATTTTAGATAATAATATAGAATCAGCAATGAATATATTTAATTCTCAAACGATTGGATAAAATATGAAGATTAAATCAATAGATAATTTTATTAATCTATTAGAAGAATACAATTCAATATATGGCTATGGAATCATAGATGAAGCAAAGGGTCATTTAATTTATCTAATAAATGATAAATTAAAAAGACCTGTTTTTGTGCTGTCTGAAAATGATAAGAAAGCAAGAGAAATATATGAAAATTTAATAATTTCAGATATAGATGTAGATTTATTTCCTGATATAGATTCTAATTATCAGATGCTTGAGGACTTAGATTATTCAAATAGACAAAAAAGAATGAAGACTTTAATAGATTTGGTCAATAATGTTCCTAAAATCTATATTTCTTCTTCAAATGCTCTAACTCGTAAATTATCAAGTAAAGAATTGTTTTTAAGTCAAGTGTTTAAGCTCGATTTAGATACTGCAATAGAAATTGAAGATATAGCAAATAGATTATTAAATATGGGTTATCAAAGAAGAAATATCATTCAAGCAAAGGGTGAATTTTCTATAAGAGGAGATATCATTGATATATTTCAAGTCCACGAAGATAATCCAACAAGAATTGAGCTATTTGATATAAATGTCGATTCTATTCGTAAATTTGATATAAATACTCAAATGAGTCTTAAACAGATTGATGAAATAACTGTTTATCCTTTATATGAAAACTTTATTGATAATGATATTGAAATTAAGCTAAAAAATATAAAAAAAGATTTGGAATTCACAAAAACTAAATTTGGAGAAGAAATTTACCAAAAATCTCAAATGAAATATCAAAAGATGTTTGATAAATTAGAATATGAAAACTCTGTGGATAATATTGATTTATTAATTCCATATTTAGATGATAATTCATCAATAGTTGATTATTTGCCTGAAAATACTTTTGTAATTTATGATGATTTAGCTAATATTACAAATATCATTAATGGATTTGAAGCTTTTAGAATTGAGGATATTCAATATAGAATTGAAAATGGTGAACTATTAAAATCTCATCATAATATATTTTTTAGTTTTAATTCAATTATAGAAGATTTAAATAAATTTCAAAAAGTTAATTTTGCATCTTTACTTAAAACAACACCTAAATTTAAGACAGATGTACTTTATGAATTTAAGATAAGAGAAAATCAATCATTTCATGGACAATTTGATGATTTTGTATCTGATATAAATTTCAAATTAAGTCAAGCTTATAAAATAATTATTTATATTCCTGATATGAATGACGCAAACAATTTAATATCGCAATTAAAATCATATTCTATAACATCAAAAATATATAACGATATTACAGAAGATATTGATAGTGTTGGAATTATAATTGATAGCTTAGAAAGAGGATTTGAATTATATGAGGATAAAATTAATATTATTTCTTATCAACAAATATTTAGAAAAGTAAAAAAAAGAAAAACAAAAACTGTTAAAAATAAAGATATAATCAATTATTCAGATTTAGTGCGTGGGGACTTACTTGTACATGATGAATATGGTATTGGAGAATTTATTGGTATAAAAAGCATCGAATTGAATGGATTCACATCCGATTTTATTGAATTGCATTATAAAGGCGGAGATAAGCTATTTGTACCGACCCAAGATATGAGCATGATTGCCAAATTTATTGGTAATGGAGATAAAAGACCACAATTGTCTAATTTAAATGGTACAGAATGGAAGAAATCTAAGGTGAAGGCTAAAAGAGCTATTGAAGAAATAGCTGAAGATTTAGTAAAACTTTATGCTAAAAGGAGTCAGCTTGATGGTTTTAGATATTCTCCAGATACTCCATGGCAAAGAGAATTTGAAGATTCATTCCAATTTGAAGAAACTGATGCGCAAATTCGAGCAATTGAAGAAATAAAAGACGATATGGAGTCCGATAAAGTGATGGATAGACTTTTATGTGGTGATGTCGGATATGGCAAGACAGAAGTTGCATTGAGAGCTGCATTTAAGGCTATTATGGATGGTAAACAAGTAGTCATGCTTGCGCCAACAACTATTTTAGTTAAGCAACATTTTGAAACGATGAAATCTAGATTTAAGGATTTTCCAATAGATATAGATTATCTTTCGAGATTTAAAACTGAAAATCAAAAGAAACAAACAATTCAAGAAATAAAAAAAGGAAAAATCGATTTTGTGGTTGGTACACATGCACTACTTTCTGATAAGATAAATTTCAAAAATCTTGGACTTTTAATAGTTGACGAAGAACAAAGATTTGGTGTAAAACATAAAGAAAAAATCAAGAAGATGAGCGAAGACATTGATGTGCTTACGCTTTCTGCAACGCCAATTCCTCGTACTCTTCAAATGTCTTTAACGGGTATTCGTGATATGTCAATTCTAGATGAACATCCTGAAAATAGACTGCCTGTTAATACCTTTGTAATGGAATATGACCCAGTATATGTAAGAGAAGCTATCCTTAGAGAGATGGCAAGGGGTGGTCAGGTATATTTTGTATATAATAGGGTTAATAAAATTAACCATATGTACAATAATTTGATTGAATTAATACCTGAAGCAAATATAGCTATCTCACATGGGCAAATGTCTACAAGACAATTGGAAAATGTACTTGAAGATTTTACAAATAAAAAATATGATGTTCTTCTTACAACAACTATAATTGAAACTGGTATGGATATACAAAATGTAAACACAATTATTATTTATAATGCTGATATGATGGGTCTGTCACAGTTATATCAATTAAAAGGAAGAATCGGGAGATCAAATAGAAATTCATTTGCATATTTTACTTATAAATCAGGTAAGATAATGACAGAAATAGCAGAAAAAAGACTTAAGGCTATAAAAGATTTCTCAGAGCTTGGTTCAGGTTATAAAGTCGCAATGAGAGATTTAGAGCTAAGAGGTGCTGGTAATCTTCTAGGCGAAAGTCAAAGTGGCCATATTGAATCAATTGGATATGACTTGTATGTAAGGATGCTTAAAGAAACAATTGATGAAATTAAGGGCGAAAAACCAAGGAAGCCTGTTATTTCTGTAAAAATTGATCTTAATCTTGATTTATTTATACCTGATGATTATATTACAGATGAGAATGAAAAAATTAATATTTACAAAAAAATATCATATATTGATAATAAAGAAAATCATTATACAATAATTGATGAATTAACTGATAGATTTGGAGATATTCCTATATCTGTTCAAAATATTATTGATATTGCATATATAAAATCCTTGATTATTGACAATAATTTTGATAAATTGGAGGAGATTGACAATGAGGTCAGACTTTCTTATAGTAGTTTGGAAATATTTGATTTTGAAAAATTGAAAATTCTTGCAAAAGAGTATAAGAATGATATAAGATTTGATATGACAAGCAAACCAACAATTATTATTGATGTTGGAAAATCATATAATTATAGGCTAATTAATCTTTTAGAAACGATTAGTAAGATAAATAAAGGAGAATTATAATGAAAAAATTTAGAATATTAAGTTTAATCTTAGCGTTATCACTTGTTTTAGTTGCATGTTCAAATAATACTAGTGAAACTAAAGTTGAAAAGGATTCAACACAAAATACAACTAAAACAAATGAAAAAGAATATACTAAAGTAGAAGATTTGAGAAATAATAAAAAAACTATGCTTTCCATAAATGGTGAAGAAATATCTCATGAAAAGTTTTATGAATTTTTTGATTTATATGCCTCAGTAATGGGAATGGGACAAAATTTATCAAATGAATTGAATAATTTATTTTTACGTGATCAAATAATTAGTAATGAACTTAAAGAAGCAAACATTAAAATATCAGATGAAGATATAAATAATGAATTACAAAACTATATTGAAAGATTAGGTGGAAAATCTGAATTCTATAAATATCTAAGCGTATTAGGAACTACTGAAGAATTATTTAAAGAAAATATAGGAAATTCTTTAAAGAGTGTAAAACATCAAGAATATTTTAATGAAAAGACAGAATTAAAAGATGATGAATTGAAATCATACTATGAAGAAAATAAAGACACAATTGATAATGTAGTTGCAAAACACATTCTAACTAAAGATGAAGCAACTGCTTTACAAGCAATTGACAGATTAAACAAAGGTGAAGATTTTGCAAATGTTGCAAATGAATTATCTATTGATACAGCAGCTAATGCAAATGGTGGGGAATTAGGAACAGTAACAAGATCTGGTTATGATGCAGATTTTGTAGATGCAGCATTTGGACTTGAAGAAAATAAAGTATCTGATCCAGTTAAAACACAATTTGGATATCATGTAATAGTTGTTACACAAAATAAAGTAGGGCTTGAAAAGAATATGGAAGCTGTTCAAAACGCTTTAAAACAACAAAAGTATCAACAACATTTACAAGATAAAGTTAAATCTGCTGAAATTAAATACTTTAATGTTGATGGTAGTGAAATAGTTCAAGAAACTCTTCAAGAAACTCCAAATGAAACAAGTAAAGAATAAAACATTGACAAAAAATATTAATAAATTATGATAAATAATTTATATCAAGGTTAAAACAACGATAAATGCTTGAATTACTAGTAATTTATGTTATAATGAAAATACAGTTTATTTAACTGAAATTTTAGGAGGAATTTATGAACAAATCAGATTTAGTAGCACAAATAGCTGCAAAAAGCGGATTAACAAAAGTTGATTCAACAAAAGCTTTAGATGCATTATTAGATTCTGTAAAAGAAGCTTTAGTTAGTGGCGGCAAAGTACAATTAGTTGGTTTTGGTACATTTGAAGTTAGAGAAAGAAAAGCAAGAGAAGGAAGAAATCCAAGAAATCCTGAAGAAGTTATTCATATACCTGCTTCAAAAGCTCCAGTATTCAAAGCTGGTAAAACATTAAAAGAAGCTGTTAATAACTAATAAGCACATCCATGCGGTTAAGAATTATTCTTAACCGTTTTTTTTTATTTTGAACATAATTTCTATAGTAAAAGGGTATAATATATTTGATAAAATAACATAAAATTAAATGGAATCGGGTTATAAAATGAAGAAGGTATCAGATTTTATAATAAGACATTATAAATTAATATTAATAGTATTTATGGTACTTACTATCCTAACTGGAATTATGACTACAGGCGTTAAAATTAATTATTCCATACAGGGATATCTGCCAAATGATTCAAAAACTATACTTGCATTAAAAAAAATGCAAGAAGAGTTTAAAGAGCCACTTCCTAATTTGAGAATAGTACTAAAGGATAAAACTGTACCTGAAGTACTAGAATATAAGGAAAAACTTGAAGAATTAAATGATGTAAAATTAGTTCTTTGGCTTGACACTACGGAAAATCCATACACTCCTATGGAATTAGTAGATGAAAATCTAAAAAATATGTATTACAAATCTGGTAATGCACTTTTAGATGTTGCAGTTGTATCATCAAATTCAAAGATTGCCTTAGATGAAATTAAATCGATATTGCCAAAAGAAACAGCTTATGGTGGAGCTTTAGTTGAGGAGACTGCAGCACAAAATTCTGTAAGTAATGAAGTTACACAAATAACTATTTTTGCCGTTCCGGCAGCATTGTTAATATTAGTTTTATCTGTAAGTTCTTGGATAGAGCCATTCTTACTTCTTATATCAATTGTTGTAGCAGTAATCTTAAACATGGGTACAAATGTCTTCCTAAAAGAAGTTTCATTTATTACTCAAGCTATTACAGCTATTTTACAATTAGCAGTTTCAATGGACTATGCAATATTTTTGATGCATGAATTCCAGCATCAAAAGACATTGATTGAAGATGAAGATGAGGCATTAAAGAAATCTATTAAAAATTCAGCATCAGCAATAGTTTCTTCAGCGCTTACAACAGTGTTTGGATTTTTGGCATTGATATTTATGCGATTTGGATTAGGTAAGGACTTGGGATTAGTGCTTGCAAAAGGTATAGTATTTAGTTTAATCTCAGTAATACTATTCTTACCTGTTTTAATTAAATTATCAATGAAAGTAATTAACAAAACAAGACATAAAGATTTTTTACCAAAATTCAAACCGATTTCTAAATTTATAGTTAAATATAGAAAACTGATATTTGTTATTGTACTAATCATTCCTATCGCTTTTGTGGGACAATCAAGAAATGAATTTACATATGGTATGGGAGCATATCAAGCTGGAACAAAAGAAAGTTTAGATGAAGAATTTATTCAAACTACATTTGGACAAAATTTACAAGTGGTTATACTTGTTCCAAGAGGAGATTTAGTAAAAGAAAATAATATGATAAATGAGCTAAAAACTAGTCCATATGTAACTTATGTTCAATCATATACCGAACAAGTCGGAAAGGAAATTCCAGTAGAAGTTACACCATCTTATGAAATTAGTTCACTTTTAAGTGAAAAATATTCAAGAATAGTATTAAATACGAATACAAAATCTGAAGGTGAAGTAACTTTTGAATTTGTAAAATATCTAAACCAAACTATTTCTAAATATTATAAAGAATATGAACTTTTAGGCGAATCTGTTTCAATGGAAGAATTGTCGCGAATTATACAAAAAGATAATAAAGTCGTTAATTTGCTTGCTATATTTTCAATAGCACTTGTAATATTATTTAATCTCAAATCATTGTTATTGCCAATAATTTTAGTATTTACCATAAAAGCATCGATTTGGATAAATTTATCAATTCCATATTTTACAAGTACAAATCTAAGCTTTATAGGTTATCTTGTAATTTCATCTATACAGCTTGGAGCAACTGTAGATTACGCGATACTTTATACAAATAATTATCTAGAGATTAGAAAAAAAATGAGTAAGAAAGAAGCTTTAATTGAAACGGGTGGCAAAGTGTATGGTTCACTTATGGCGCCGGCTCTTATACTAACCGTTGCAGGGGTATTACTTTCAATAATATCCTCAATTACCTTAGTTTCAGAGCTTGGTACGGTACTTGGTAGAGGAGCATTCCTATCATTTGTATTAGTAGTTGTGCTATTACCAGCACTAATATATTTATTTGATGGATTGATTGAAAAAACAATGTATAAACCAAATTTTAAAAAGGAGTAGAGATATGAAAACAAAAAATATAGTTTCAAAGATATTTTCTTTGGTACTGGCTTTACTTTTGTTATTTTCATTTCCGCTAAATGTATTTGCAAATAATACAAATAAAGAGGAAATAGTCTATATATCAACGAATGTTGATGGTTCTATTAAAGGAACCTATGTAGTAAATTCATTTAATTTAGATAAGGACACATCCATTTTAGATTATGGTAAATATGAGCATGTAACTAATTTGACAAATGAAAATGAAATTAAAGTTAACAATGATGAAATAAAAGTAGTGGGAAATAAAGGAAAATTCTTTTATCAAGGAGATAATCCCAATGTAGAACTTCCTTGGATAATCGAAATTAAATATTATCAAAAGGGAGAAGAAATAAGTGTAAATAATATCGCAGGTAAAAAGGGTGAGATTGAAATTAAAGGACATATTTATCCTAATAAAAAAGCAAATCCTATTTACTCAAAATACTATTTAGGACAATTATCTATAAATATTGATTCTAAAAAGGCGGTAGTTGAAAAATGCGAAGGTGCAACACTTGCATATAATGGTAGTATTCAAATACTTAATTATGCTATTTTACCAGAAAAAGAATTAAAATTTAATATTATAACTGATGCGACAAGTTTTGAAATGCAACCTTTCACATTTTCAGCAATTCCATTTAATATGGATTTTGATCTACCAGATATGGGAAAATTTACAGGACAAATTTCTCAATTAGAAGATGCAATTGCAATGCTTGGAGATGGAACAAAAGATTTAAATTTTGGTGCATTATCTCTTAAAGACAACGCGAATTTACTATTTAATTCTCTTGGAAGTATAAATAGTGGAATTCATCAATTTGCAGATGGTCAAAGAGAATTAGCAAATGGATCTAAACAATTTGAAAACGGTCTAAAACAATATTCAGGTGGTATAGATCAATTGGTAAGTCAACTATCACAATTATCAGGTGGAATGAACGATTTAAAATCAGGACTTATCCAAATTAAAGATGGAAATGATCAACTTAAAGATGGCATGATTAAATACACAAATGGAATCAAAGAATATACTAATGGTGTAACACATATTTACAATGGTCATTTACAATTTACTGATGGCATCAAAACCATGGGTAATCAATCTAAACAATTAATTGAAGCAGGCGATCAATTAGTAGATGGTTCTAAACAGATACTTGATGTACTGTCAATTTTAAATGAAATAGATTTATCAGATAAAATTACACTAGAAGATTTAAAAAAACTAGAACCGATAATTGATAAAATTGTAAAATTTTGGGATGATGTAAAAGAAAAAATAGAACAATTAACTTCAGAAGATGTACTGGTTGCACTTAAAAAGTCAAAAGAAATTTTGGAGGGTAGCATATCTACTATTGAAAAAGCACAAGAATATTTAGATTTAAACAAGATATTATCAGATTTAGGAATAGAAGATTCAACAAATCCAGATGTAGTGAAATTAATAGAGTATATTAAGAAAGCTAATGATTATTTAACTCAAGCGAAACAAGAATTAAATAGAGTTATCGAATTAATTAGTTTATACACAGATAATGAAGGGAAATTAGATGAATTAGTAAAATATATCGAAGAATATAATAAAGAAATTAATGAGAAACTAAAACCACTTAAAGATGCTTTAGAAAATTACAATCCGGAAGACGCATATAAAGCAATAGTTGAAATATCTAGTTTTGGTAAACAATACGAAAAATTCCACAATGGGCTTGTTCAATACACAAATGGTACAAAAGAACTAGTTAACGGAATAAATAATCAATTACTTCCAGCAAGTAAGCAAATAGATAATGGGCTTAATAAATTATCAAAGAATGGGTCAACCCTGGTTAAAGGTGGCATAAGAATTTCAGATGGAATGGTTGAGATTTCAAAAGGTTTAGGTACTATAGTGTCTAAATTAAACTTTGGAGATGAGTTTTCTCAAGTGTCACAATTAAAAGATGGCATGGATAATTTGGTTTTCAACTATTCAAAAATATCCAATGGACAATTAGAAATCGCAAGTGGTGCAGATGCCTTAGCAAATGGTCTAGATGAATATCGTAATGGTTTTGGAATGTTTAGTGATGGTGTAGGTCAATTTTCTGAAGGGGTAAATAAACTGTCAGAAGGTGCAAATATACTTAAAAATAAAACACAAGGTATGACACAATTAATGGAAGATAAAATTGAAGAAACGATGAGTGCTTTCTTAAAAGATGGATTCAAATTAGAAAGCTTCGTTAGCAAAAAAAATACAAATATCTCATTAGTACAATTTGTATATCTTTCTGATTCCGTTACAGTTATAAGAGAAGATGAAGATCCGATTGAAACAGAAAAACTCACTTTCTGGGAAAAACTTTGGGATATAATAATTTTCTGGGATTAAGTTTTTGTAGAAAGACATTAGATTTCTTAAATATTTATAAAATATAAAATAATATAATAATGTTTCACCATATTAAGTAAAAATAAAAATATGGTGAAACATTTTTTTAGTTCTACCATATTTTGAAAGTATTATTTTCATTTACTCAAATAATCATTACTAGCTTTTATATTAATATTATATTTAAAATGTTTTCTATTAATTTCAGAAATCTTAAATAATAATAAGTTTACATTTACATTTAAACAGGAAGCGATTTGATCATATGTATAATCAAGATTTGCAAGTTCTCTGATTTCATTTTCATCTAATAATAGATGTGATGCAAATAGATTGGCTTCAGTTTCAAGCTTGGTTTCAATATTAAAAAGTTCAAATTCGTGCAAATGCCTAGTCTTTGCTTCTTCACTATGTAGTACATCATGAGCTAGTTCGTGTGCAAATACCATATTTTTCATTTCTTCTGAAATATTTGGATTGAAAAAGACAAATCTAGTATTTTCTATTATTGTATACATTCCTAGAAGTTTGGTATTTCCCTTAAATGGCATGACAACAACACCACGATTTTTAAGTATTTTTATTGGATTTCTTGTATCATATTTTTTTATTAAATCATTTGCTAGAATTTCTATTTCATCATATCTATTCATTATTTTCTTCTTTCATTTTTGCTATATAGTATGCTTCTTCTAGAGTATCTAGTACAGTTTTTTTATCTTCAAGACTTAATTTTCCACCAGCAAATAATCCAAGCATTTCTTTTAATAATGTATCAGGATTAGAGTCATCTATATGACTATTATTATCAATAGATAAATTATCATCCATAATAATCTCAATAGGAATATTGTAAAATTGTGAAATATTTAAAAATGTTTTATGAGATTGAGGTTTTCTCTCACCCAATTCATAAGCTTTGTAAGTACGTGTACTTACTCCGATTTCTTTTGCTGCTTGTTCCTGTGTTAATTTTTTTTGATTTCTAAGCATTCTAAGCTTTTCATTTAAATTCATATTTTCTCCATTCAGCACTTGACAAGTGTAAGCGACGACACTATAATAAAACTATAAGTGCCATATTCGACACCTAAAACTCTAAATAAGTGTTACTCTATGCACTTATAATAATGTAAAATTACATTCAAGTCAAGAGAGGAGAATCATGAAAACATTTAGAGAGATACTACATGTTGATATGAATAATTGTTATGCATCTATTGAAACTAAATTAAATCCAGAATTGAGAGGATTACCGATAGCTGTAACTGGTTCAGTAGAAGAGAGAAATGGGATTGTATTAGCAAAATCTCAAGAAGCTAAGATTATGGGAGT
>JAEZZB010000060.1 GCA_023442495.1 Bacillota bacterium | reverse complement strand
CCTGACACATTATTTAAACTTAAAAACATTTCTAAATCTTCTAATTCATCAAAACCATATAAAGTTACTGAATCCTCTCTCACAACAAATTCAGTAAATACCTTTCTAGTTTCATTAAGAATAAATTTAGAAATGCTTCTTTTTGGCATAAATATCTTATAACCAATATTATTATTTTCTAAAACTATATAATCTTCTCTTATAAATTTAACTTCACCAATAATATATGAAAACATCTTTACTCCATCTTATATAAATCTTTAAACTTCCCACTAAAACTATGACAAATAGCAATAGCAAGAGCATCTGCAGCATCATCAGGTTTAGGGATATCTTGTAAATTCAATATTCTTTTGACACTTTCTTGAACTTGATTTTTAGTTGCTCTACCATATCCTGTAAGTGCTGTTTTAATTTGTAAAGGTGTATATTCAAATATATCAAGATTATTTATTTTGCCTGCTAAAATTTCAACTCCTCTAGCTTGACTTACTGCCATAAATGTCTTAGTGTTCTTCTCATGAAATAATTTTTCATAACAGACTTCTTCCGGCTTATACTCTTTTATAATTTGATTTAATTCATTAAAAATAATTTCTAATCTAATAGCTGTACTTGTATGAGCCTCAGTTTGAATACTACCGTATTCTAACATCTTGATTCTACTACCTTCTTTTTCTATTATACCATATCCTACAATAGCATAACCAGGGTCAATTCCTAATATTTTCATATATTACCTATTGATATCTTCCTAATACTTGATCATTCAGCGAATTCCAAAACTGATTGTAATACGCTTCTTGTAAAGCTCGATTTACATAAAATTTTGCTTTAGAATAAAAATATTGCAATTCTTTTATAGTAAGATTCTTTCCTTCAAGAGTCATAATTTCACTATTAGGATAATCAACTACTATTTGTTTATCCATATAAAAATTAACTCTAAAGAATTTTTTCTTAACATATTTATCCATAAAATAATATGTATGATATTCATTCTCTGATAATACTTTTGACTTAATCAATTTTTCTTTAACATTTTCTTTAAACTTAAGTATTTCTCTATCTTCAGAATAATGGAAAAGAATTTTCTTATCTTTAAGTTGCATTGGTTCATATTTCTTTAATGCCAATACTTCAAGTCTGTCTATTAATTTATTATATGTAATTGCATTTCTATATGCTTTTATTGTAAAAGCCAACTCTAGCCTATTTATATCGTCGCCTACTAATTTATTGACAGCTTCAACAATTGATTTTTTATCTTTTCTTCCTCTTATACTTCGTCTAAGACCTGTCAACAAGGCTTTGGTTACAGTGTATTTAGGAACAAGGCTTTCTCCTATATATCTGTTCTCTAACCAAGATAATAACAAGAAAATTGAATCTGCATCGTCATTATACAAAAATTGATATTCAAGACTATTTTCGAAATTAAGTTTCTTTTCTTGCATATTACCTCCCGCTCTTTGTAACCATTTCGCAACTAAAATTATACTATATAAGAATATTTATTTCCATATAAAAATATAAGAAATCGTTATCATAATATCGTTAGACATGTGAAAACTTTTCATATTTCAATAGATTCTTGATATTTTCCGTATTATATATACTTTTAAAAATAATTAAATATTTTACATTTTTTAGACATTTATATTTTACAGATAATAAACTATATTATTGATTTAAAATATTTATTGACTTTACAATAAAAGAATATTATTTCATTTCTATATAACTATCTTTTTTATATATTATCATTTAACTATTATTAAAATTTAAGACAGATAATCACTAAATAATTTAATATATTCTTTATCAAACCAAATTTAGTTTTATGACGAAATATAAAAATTATTAGATATATTAAACTATATTCATCAATTCAATTTACCGACTTTACTTAATAAAAAAACGAAGGCCAACAAATAATTATAAGCCTTCGCATAAATAAATATTTTATTTCATTGATTTATCAATAATATCTTTTAATATTTGTACTGATTCGTCCATTCTTTCTTGTTCATTATCTGTAAGTGGAATTTCTAAAACTGTTTTAACACCATTTGCATTAATTATTGCAGGTACACCAACATAGATTTCTTCATGACCATATTCGCCACGCAAATATGCTGAAACTGAATATATGCTGTTTTCATTATTTAATATAGCTTTTGTTAAATTAGCCATTGCAGCTGCTATACCATAGAATGTTGCACCTTTCTTATTAATAATTTCATAAGCAGCATCACGAACTTTATTAAATGAGCTTAATAAACTACTTTCATCAACTTTATTATGTTTTACCCATTCATCTATTGGAAGACCTCCAATATTTGCATGTGACCATACTGCAAATTCACTATCTCCATGTTCTCCCATAATATAGGCATGAACTGATCTTGGATCAACTTTAGAAAGTTCTGCAATTTCTTTTCTAAGTCTTGATGAGTCAAGCATTGTACCAGTACCTATAACTCTATTTGCATTAAATCCACTATATTTCCATGTAGCATAAGTTAAAATATCCACTGGATTAGATGCTACTACAAATATTCCATTAAATCCTGAACTCACTACACTTGTAACTATTCCTTTTAATATCTTTAAATTCTTTTCAACTAAGTCTAATCTAGTTTCTCCAGGTTTTTGTGGTAAGCCTGCAGTAATTACAACTATATCTGCATCTTTACAATCATCATAACTTGCAGCATAAATATCCTTTGGTGCTGTGAATGATAATGCATCAGATAAATCCATTGCATCACCTTCAGCCTTATTTTTATTTACATCAATAATTCCAAGTTCTCTTCCAACTCCTAATAATGTCAATGCAAATGCATATGATGAACCAACAGCTCCGTCACCTATTAAAACAATTTTATTTTTCATAACATTTCCCCTTTTCACTTATTTAACTTTATTATATAACAAAAATATAAAAGATAGTGTGATTTGTGAGACATTTGTTATAAATATATTAATAATTTAGTTTAAAATTTACAAAGATAATATATAATCTGATTTAATATAAAAATTAATATCTAAACAACTCTAAATTTCCTCATAAAAACATTTTATAATCTTTATCACAACTCATATATTCTAAAAATTGATTTTTGAACAGATTTAAGATAAATATTCTGATCTTACATCATTATAGAAATCCACGTCTGCGATGGACTAAAAATAAAATTTTCAATTTTATTTTCACTCCATCGCTTTTACTTTTTCTTCTATAAAGCATATTTCTTTATCAGATAGACCATACTTTTTATACAATTGTTGGTCAATTTCAGGAATTGATTTTGACCAGTCAATATTTGAATTGTTTGTAAAGTCTTGTAGTGGAACATATTTCCAAACATGTTTTGTTTTGTTGTTTTGAGTAATTTTTAACACTCCTAACATTGTTCTAGCAAATTTTGTTTTTATATATTTTAATGCGTTAATAGCTTCAATTTCATTATCAAATTCACCGAAACTTATAAATGTTTGGGTATACCCGATTAGGGGTTCCCCGATTAGGGGTTCCCCGATTAGGGGTGTACTTAAAATTTCTCCTATTGCCCCTGTTCCATTCGCTCCTGGGACTAATATCTTGTACCTATTTAAATTGGGGTGTTCTCTAATATATTTCTTATTAATCCATTTTAACCCTCTTTTTCTATTAGATAGTCCCCATAAACCAACCGTATGCTCTTCATCAGGCTTATCCTTAAATAAAATACTGTGAGTTTCAAAAACTTTTGAACCTATTGAATTTCTTTCTTGTTTTTTTACTACTTCCTTTAATTCTGGAAAATCTTCATATACTAGTGGAGTAAACTTATAACTACTATTTCCATGATGAATTGTATTTAATGATACAAATTTGCTGTCTGAATTTACTTTTTTTAATATGCTATTCAATTCTTCATGACTAGTAAATGATTCAATTGCTCCAAATTCTTTATTCTTATCTCTATATATAACTGTTACTCCACCTTTAATATCTGTATTATTAAATACATCGCTTCCTTTTTGTGTAAAGAAAGCAACTTTTAGATTAGGATCATTAAGCATCTTATCATTCCATGCTTTCGGTGTATGTCCAGCATTAAATAAAAATCTAGCTGGACTAATAAGTACTGATATATCAGAAATTTCAAAAGCCAATTCATAAAAGAAATGATAAATAGGAGAATCTCTATTGTTATCAGTATCTTTATCATATGGAGGGTTCCCCACTACAACATCAAATTTCATTTTTCACCTCCAAATAAAACATCTAATTTTTCTTCTAAACTCATGTCCATTTCTCCTTTTGCATAAGGTTCGGTGTCAAGTAGTACAAAATGAGAAGAGTCGATTGTTTGTGCTGTATCATCAAAACCAAATATAAAGTTCTTGGCAATTTTGTAGATAATCTCTGTTGGTGCAAAGCCATATATTTGATTTTCTAGGATGTGCTTAATTCTCTCATTTGAATTTGGGATTTCATTTTCAAGCCCCTTGTACAATCTCTTAACCATCTCAGTTAAATATAATCCTGATTTGACATAAAGGTCAGCAAAAGTCTTTGAACTATTTGTGAATATGCCTTGATTTTCTTTTTCAAGTGCATCAAGCATCATATTTACAACATTTCTAGGTGTGTAAATTTGATTCGTCTTTTGTGGTGGAATATAATCAAATATATCTTCATCGTGACTTTCATCGAAGTAATTAGATAACTCTTCCTTTTTCTTTAGAAATTCTTGTACGGATTCATTAAATACTATCTCATTAAATAAATTGTATTTATCCCTTAAAATTCTAAATTGATCTAAGCTAATACTTGTAACATCTTTAAATACTTTATCATCTATCAATTCATCAAAATTATTCAATCTTGTTTCATTGGTACCATATGCCATTAAAAATGACGGTATTGTTCTTGCAAAACCACGAAGTCTATCTCTTGTCTTGTCTTCTTCTGCGGACTTTAATTTAGTTTCAGATACTTTATGAACTTCTTTAATACTTTCAAGGGCAATGTTTTCATGAGTTTCAGTAATAGTTTTAGTGATTTCTTCTTTGTAATCACTTACTATTTTTTCTAATTCCTTAGTATGTTTCTCTTCAATTGCAGTCTTTTCTTCTTCTGTTGTTGCTTTTTCTATTTCTTTTTTATAATCTAGATTTAAATTATTAATAGACATGTCTTTGTCGTATTCAACTTTTATAAGTTCTGTTCTTAGTTCTTCAGCTTTTTGATTAAGAATTCTTTCACTTTGAGTTTTATTAACACCAGTTTCTTTAGCAATTTGATTTAAACCTGGTTTAATAGTCTCTTTAACAGAGTTAACGATGTAATTAATTTCATTTTTTTTGTTAAAAGTATCTTCTATTTTTTCAGTTATTTCTTTATATAATTTTTCACCAAATTTAACATTAAAATCATTGATTACAATACCTTCGTCTATTACAACATCCCCATCTTCATCAACATCTACTGACTCATAATCTATATTTTTTTGACTATAAATTTTACCTTCTTTATATGCTGGAAGATTATCAAGTATTTCTCTAAGTTCTGGTTCTGATGAGAATATTCCAGCGATATTTTGAAATAGTAAATTGGACATAAATCCTCTTTTAACTACTTCTCTTGCCTTTAAATGTTTCGGAATAGTCATTACCTGTTTTGCATCAAGGTCTACCATTTTTCCTTCATCATCTTCTGCAATTACCGGGAAGAAATTAAGTAATTTTTTGATATTTTCTTCATGTTCTTCAGTTGTACCTCTACCTTGAGCTGTACTTCTATTGAGATTATTTGCAAACTCGTAATAAAGCATGAGTGTTCTTTCAGGTGCAAAGTCAAATATATATGCATTTTCCTTCTTTACGAGCTTACCTTTATCGATATATTCCCATGGATTTTGTGATCTAAATGCCGCTTGCATATATAGACTTGCAGATTTAATATTTGATAATATTAGAACTCCAGTCCATTGTGGAATTGTAACTCCCGTAGTTAATTGACCAACAGATAGAGTTATTGTCTTATCGTTATTTTCAATTGCTTTTTTTACCTTTTGTAGAGAAGATTCGTTTGCAATTGCATCATCCATTTCTGATTCAAGAGATTTACCATCACCAGCTGCAATTACAATTTCATAATTTTCAAATACTGGATGATTTCGTAAAAGTTTTTCTAATGCTTTTACTGAATCTACTCTATTTAATAGCCAAAGTGTATGCTTTAATTCATTTCTTAGTTCCTTAGTTGAGAATGGATATTTTTCATTTCTTGATAATGTGTCAAGCCATTTATTTACATCCTTTTCATATACGAATTTTCCATTTTCTGTTTTGAAAAATTCATTTAAATCAAATGCATAATCGATATTTTCACCATCTATGTCTGCTTTATTTTCAACTTTATCGGTAATCATAGGAGACATTTGGTATGAGAATAGATTTAATTTTGGAAGTGATGCATATGGATTATGAGATAATTCGCTATTCCATTCTTCTTTAAGCTCTTGCTCATCTTGATAAGTCCAATTATATATCTGTTCTTGGCTAAATTTACCACTAGCTAGTGCATTAAATGGTGTGCCTGATAAATGAAGAGTATATTTTCTTTTTATTTTATCAAATGCTCTATCTGTCTTAAATGTATCTACGCCTTCATGGGCTTCATCTATTACAAGAATATCCCAAGGAGTGTCTTTTATCCATTTTAGCTTATCATAAGGTCTATTACTAAAATATCTTGAACCTTTTAAATCTTGAAGTGATAAGAATACTATTCTCCTAGGGTCATTACTCACTTTTTCATCATTTAACAAAAGTTCATTAAATTGATTATAGCTTATTGAAGGTCTATCTTTAAGAGATTCACTTGTAGATATGAATTTATAATTAGTATTCCATGCTATGAATTTCTCATAATCATCAAACCATGAATTTGCTATTGCTGGCCTATTTGTAACTATTAGGACATTTCTTAAATCCATTGATTTTACTAAATCATAAGTAGTAAGTGTTTTACCAAATCTTGGCTTTGCATTCCATAAAAACTCACTATCTTCGTTATTTTCAAAATAAGCTTTTGTCATATCAACAGCATCTTGTTGCTCTTTCCTTAGAATATAGCTTAACTCTTCTTTTGATTGATTTAAATCATTGTGTATAAAAGAGTTGTAGTCATCTAAAGCCTCTTCTTGGTTTCCGTTGTAATAGAAAAACTCTAAATTTTCTTTTCTCTTTCTATTCTTAAATCTTACTAAATAATCATGTAATTGATAGTCTTTAAAATATTCTTCTTTATTGTAGTATTTTGCTGGCTCTTCCCATAATTTAATATATTTAATTCCTGCAGTAGTAGTTTGTTGTTTTATTCTAATATCGGCATTTTCTTGCTCTGTATATCCAATTTTAACCCAACCTTGATTCGAAATCACATCAGGAGTTATATATGCATAAATCTTAGGATTTAATTCTTTTGTAGTCCTTATTCTATCTCTAATTTCCATGATTTAACCCTTTATCAAAAAATTCCATTTTTCCTGTTTCCCAATTCATTATCTTAACTCTTTTACCGGGAATTATTTTAATCTTCTTATCTTCTTTATCATTATCATCCAAAAAGTCTAGTTGTATCTCTTCTACAATTTCGATCTTTTCACTTAAAGGTATGATATATTTTAATCCATCCATTTGGAATAAATTATATGAAATAATAATTGCAATATCTTTTATAAATTCTTTTAGAGGCTCTTCATTCCATTTATCTATAAAATAGTCAATATATGTAAATAGTAGATTTTCTCTTGCCAAAAATAAAGAATCACCACTCCATTCAAAGCCATATGATGCCTTATATGCTTTTTCTACATATTTTTGCCAACTTATTTTATCGTCAATTTCATCATTAATTCTTTGTAATTTTCTATCTAAAAAACCCACTCTATCTTTAAGTTC
>JAEZZB010000011.1 GCA_023442495.1 Bacillota bacterium | reverse complement strand
ATTTTAGATATACTATAATATAAGTAATATACGAGTTTCAAAGCTGAAATTGTGACCACATTGAGCTTGAAATATTTCCAATGAGTCAAAATTTTGTAGCGTTTCGACTATAATCGAAACTTTTCATGATTTTGACTATAATTTCGACTATAATCGAAACTTTTAATAACATTTACTGCTATAATAAATGTGAAAGAACTTTCAAAATTTTAATACTACAAAAAAGGACAAACAAATGATTAATCAAATCCTAATTTCAATCGATTCATTCAAAGGAAGTCTAAGCTCAAGTCGTGCAAATGAGGCTATTAAAAATGGAATTCTTTCTTTAAATAAAGATCTTAAAATTACCACAATTCCAATAGGCGACGGAGGTGAAGGCACGCTTGAAGCGCTAGTTTCTGTAATTCCTTCAAAACTTACTAAAATTTCAACAGTAAATTCAGAAAATCATCCAATTGAAACAAATATTGCAATTACTAAAGACTTTGTAATCATCGAATCTTCTGACATCATCGGATTAAATAGGTTGAAATCAGCTCCCGATGCCTACAATGACAGCTCAAAAGGTCTTGGAATAGTAATTAAAAAAGCTTTAGAAATGTCTATTGAAGAAATTATAATTCCAATTGGTGGCTCTGCAATTAATGATTTGGGTGTCGGTATGCTCTATGAGCTTGGAGCTAGATTTTACAACAAAGATAAATCATTTGAGCCAAGAGGCACAAATGATTTATCTAAAATTTATTCAATAGATTTTAGCAAAATGGACGAAAGGCTAAAATCAAAGAAATTCACAATTCTTTCTGATGTCCAAAATCCTCTATGTGGTAAGGATGGTGCAACATTTACATATGGTGGGCAAAAAGGATTGAAAGAAAAAGATTTTGTAAAAGTGGATAATGAGATTAATCGTGTGGCTTCGATTATTCAGAATGCATTTAATAAAGAAAATATTGAAAAATCAATGGCTGGAGCTGCTGGTGGACTTGGATTTGCATTTATGACCGTTTTTAATGCCGACTTTTATAACGGTATTGAAAAAGTTTTAGAAATGATTGACATGGAATCAAAAATCAAAAATGCAAATCTCGTAATTACAGGCGAAGGCAAAATTGATCGTCAGACATATTTTGGAAAAGCCCCAATTGGCATTTCTAATCTTGCAAGAAAGCATGGAAAATATTGTTTTGCAGTGACTGGAAGCAATGGGCTTGTAAATGAGAATTATTCTGATGCCTTTGACTACATTTTTGATCTTTCAAATGGACCAATGACGCTTGAAGAATCAATGAAAAATGCAGAAAAGTTGATAGAAATTCAAGGAAGACAAATTGGAAGAATTGTTGGGCTTATGAATGGGAAATTGTAAAATTGCTCCAAGTAGCTATTTTAGACAAAATACATGTAATCTGATATAATTATAACTATATATAAATTTTGTAGGAGGTCCAAAGATGTTTGAAAAAGTAATTGATAAGTTAGAAGAGCTAAATATAGAATATGACATTGTAGAGCATGAACCAGCGCTAACTACAGAACAAGCTGATAAATTCATAGAAGGCATGGAAGGCGTTCGAACCAAAACGATGTTTCTAACAAATAAGAAAAAGAGAAATTTCTACCTTGTCATTATGGACGACTACAAGAGACTTGATATGGATAAATTCAAAGAACTTGTCGGCGAAAAACAAATAAAAATGGCTTCAGAACAAAGCCTCTATGAAAAAATGAAACTTGCGCCAGGTGTCGTTTCACCATTTGGATTACTAAATAACGACGACAAAGATGTCCAAATCTACATGGACAAGAAAATCGTCGACGAAGAAATAATGACCTTCCACCCAAACACCAACGAAAAAACAATGTTCCTAAAAACCACAGATTTATTCAGATACTTTGACGATATTGGATATGAAGTGAATGTAGTGGAACTGTAAAATGACGGAATCGCAAGCGATTCCGTCAATATTTAAGTAAAAAACTGAGAAAATATTTTCTCGGTTTTTTTGTAGTTATGTATTAAGTTTTTGTAATAATGTTGGCGTTTTTTAAAATCCTAGTTCATATATAATTAAATTAAATAGTTCACTTTGAAAAGGGGAAAAAATGAAAACTGCAAAAGACCATTTAGTAGAACTAGAAAGAAAATACGAAGAATACAACCGCTTAATCGATAACAAAGACTCTATAGAGGTTGAAGGTAGTCTAAGTATTGAAGATAAAAAAGGTAATCCAGTTTATTATCATGTGTTTTATAGTGGTTTAGAGAAAATAAAAAACTACATTCCTAAATCAAGTATGGAATTTATAAGGAAGTTGGCTCAAAAACCATATGACATTAAAATAAAAGCCATGGTAAAAAGAACTTTGCAATATGTAAAGAAACTTAATCGAGTTTATGATCATAATCAAATCGATAATTATTATAACAGTTTGACAAAACATAGAAAAAATGTCACTACACCATTAGTTCCAACTTGGGAAATGCATGCAAATGCATGGAGTAAGCAAAAATATAAATCCAATCCTTATGAACACACAACAATTATTTACACAAGAAAAGGCGAAATAGTAAGATCAAAAAGTGAAAGATTAATAGCGGACATTCTATTTGAATTAAAGATTCCTTATAGAATTGAACCGGAATTAAGACTCAAAAATGGAGAAATAGTATATCCTGATTTTCTGATATTTAATAGAAACTGTGAAGAAATATATATTGAACATTTTGGAATGCTTGATGAACTATTATACGTTAATAAAACAGTAAAAAAAATATCAAACTACACACAAAGCGGATTCATCCAAGGAAAAAACATCTTTTACACATTCGAGACCTCAACAAATCCGTTAAATCAAAATGATGTATATAAATTATTGAAAGAACATTTTCTTTGATTTTTAATTATAAGTGAAAAATAGGGTACAAATAGAGAAAGTATAGAATGTACCCTATTTAGGATTTGTTAAATGAGGCTGAAGAGTAGGGTACAAATGGAGAAAGTGAGGAAAATACCCTACTTTAGACACGGAAAGGTCAAAAAGTCAGTAGGGTATAAATGATGAAAAATGCAAATGTACCCGATTTTTCACCTTCATTCATCATTTCTTAAGTAGGGTATAAATGATGAAAAATGTAAATGTACCCGACTCAAGCCTATAATCACAAATAAAATGAAGGAATCGCAAGCGATTCCCACTATATTAAACACAACAAATTTAACACTAAGGAGCTATTATGTTAATTCCAAACAACGATTACAAAAAATTATATGACATTATCCTAAATTCCAACAATATTGTATTTTTCGGTGGGGCGGGGGTTTCGACTGAAAGTGGAATACCGGATTTTAGATCTGCTACAGGACTTTACAATAAGGAAAATGAAACGGGTTATAGTCCGGAATACATGTTAAGTCACGAGTTTTTGATGGAAAACCCCGAAGAGTTTAGTAAGTATTATAAGGAAAATCTCATTTATGAGGATGCTAAGCCAAATATTACACATAAAGTTTTAAGAAAATTGGAAGAGATGGGTAAGTTAAAGGCTATTATTACTCAAAATATTGACAGTTTGCATCAAATGACAGGAAGTACAAATGTCCTAGAAATTCATGGTAATCTTCGTGATTATTATTGTATGGAGTGTGGGAAGGAATATCCTAAAGAAGATATTTTAGCAACAAAAGGTGCAAATTACTGTGATTGCGGAGGTTATATAAGACCTGATGTTGTGCTTTATGGCGAAGGTCTAAATCAACAAATAGTTCAACAATCTATAAATGCCATTGCCCATGCAGATGTCCTAATCATTGCAGGCACCTCACTTGTAGTCTATCCTGCGGCAAGTTTTATTAATTTTTACAATGGCGCAAAATCAATATTTATAAATAAGGAAGTTTACGGAAATAGCTCGGTCGCAAATTATGTGGTAGAAGACGAAATGGGAAATTTCTTCAAGGGACTAGAAAAATCTCTATAATTGTATAATTTGAAATATTTAAAGGGAAGTCATTATTAGGCTTCTCTTTTTTCGTTAATAAATAAGTTTAACATTCATTTTACAAGAAAATAATATAATTCACATATGACTTCTATATACTGAAAAAGGTATATATTTACCATCACTATACGATTTTATTTAGGAGGCATAATGAAGAAAAAAATATTAGCATTTTTGTTAGCTTTTGTTGTATTATTCCAAATAATTCAACCATCTTTTGCTGCTATGCTTGAAGAAACTTTTGCAGAAGAAACTGCTGAAGAAACACAAGAAAGCATAAGTGAAAATCACAAAAGTTCTATTGGGGAAAGTTTAGAACAAAAGATAGAAAGTGAAAATACAGCTACTGAAGAAAAAGCAGATAAAGCTGTAGTTGAGAATGTAGAATCAGGCGAATCTACTAAAGCAGAAGCAGGAGACAAAACATTAACTATCCTTCATGTTAATGATACTCATGGTAGATATAACTATGAAGAAGGATCAATTATTGGATATCCAAAAGCTAAGACAATAATTGATGAATTTAAGAAAAATGGACCAACAATTGCTTTAGATGCAGGAGATGCTACTCATGGCACGAATTTTGCTACATTATCTCAAGGTGAAAGCATTGTAAAACTATTAGATTTAACAGGGTTTTCAGCTATAGTACCAGGTAATCACGATTTCAACTATGGAAAAGACAGACTATTAGAATTATCTACAAAGGGATCAAATTTAGAATTCCTTTCAGCAAATATCAAGGTTAAAGAAGATGGGTCTAATTTCTTACAATCAAACAAAGTTTTTGATGTAGACGGAATTAAAGTAGGTGTATTTGGATTATCTACACCAGAAACAGTTTATAAATCACATCCAAATAACACAAAAGGATTAGATTTTGATCAAGTTTTATCATCAGCTCAAGACTCTATTAAAGACTTAAAGGCTAAAGGAGCAGAAGTAATTGTGCTATTAAGTCATTTAGGAACAGACTTAGCATCAGAAGTAAATACATTTACACTATTAGACGAACTTTCAAATAAAGATGATATAGATGTAATCATAGATGGACATAGCCACAGCCTATATCCAAATGGAAATGAATATAAGGGATTATTTATAGCAAGCACTGGACAACATTTTAACAATATTGGGGTAACTACAATTACTATGAAAGAAGATGGTAGCAAAATACCAGCTTCAAGAATGATAAATGTATCTGATGAAGAAGTTGTAAATGCTAAAGAAAATCAAGAAGTACTTGATTTAATCAATCAATATGAATCCGAGAATGAAAAAGTCTTATCTCAAGTGATTGGTCATACAACTACAGAGCTTGACGGTTTAAGAGAACATGTTCGTACTAGGGAAACAAATTTAGCAGACCTTATAACTGATGCAATGAGAATTGCAACGGGAGCAGATGCTGCACTTACAAATGGTGGTGGAATAAGAGCTAGTATCGATGCAGGTGAAATCACAATGGGAGAGGCTTTGACAGTTTTACCATTTGGAAATTTAGTAACGGTTATTGAAACTACAGGTAAAGATATCGTTGATGCAATAAATCATGGTGCTTCAAAATATCCAAATCCAAATGGTGGATTCCCACAAGTTTCAGGAATCGAATACACGATAGATAGTTCTTCTGGTGAAGTTAAGATTGTAAATGTTAAAATTGGTGGGGAACCAGTAGATTTAGCAAAGACATACAAACTTGCAACTAATGACTTTATGGCAGTTGGTGGAGATGGATATACAATGTTTGAGGGTGCATATCAAAACATATTACATGGTGCAATGTTAGATATTTTTGCTGACTATATTGGACAATTAAGTGCAAATGGTCCATTTACAGCACAAACAGATGGAAGAATTAAAGTAAATAAAGTTGCAAAACCAGAAACGATGGAAAAAGTAATAAACAATATTCCAAACAGAGCAATTGTAACATTCAAAGGTGACACACAAACTCAAAAAGCATTTAATTGGTACACGACAGATAAGATTGAAGATTCAGAAGTATTGGTTTCAAAAGATAAATCAATGTCAAATGCAATTACATTTAAACCTGAAATTGAAGAAGTATCATCAATGTACTATGAAAGAGCGAAAAATGGACGATTCCTATACAAAGCTCTAAAAGATGGTGAAGTAATTGGATATTTTACAGATGAAAATGCAGGAAAGATAAGTGATTTAGGAACTATTGCAAAAGACATGGGAGCTGACACATATGCTTACCCAGATAGACTTTATGTAACAGAACATGTATACAAAGCATTAGCAACAGGACTTGAAGCAAATACAAGATACTACTATAAAATCGGTAGTGCAACAAAAGGATATACAGAAATCGGATCATTTGTAACATCAGGTGAATCTGGAGAAAAATTTGAATTCTTACACTACACAGATACACAAAACTACTGGCAAAATGAAAATCTATTTGATGAAGCTTGGTATGGAGCTGATACAATCAGAAAAGCATTAGAGATAGCACCGGAAGCAAGTTTTGTAGTTCATACAGGTGATATCGTTGAAACAGCAGCGGTTGAAGACGAATGGCTAGACCTATATGAAAAATCAAAAGATTCATTCTTGAATACAACAATAGCAGTTAACTCTGGAAACCATGACGAATATGGTTCATCTTCGCTAAAATATAATCCTGAAACAAAGAAATATACAAAAGTATACGATGAAGGTGATACCACAATTTATAATAGACATGTAAATGTAGAAGCTGTAAATGATGCAATCGACGGTGGATCATACTACTCATATGATTTCAACGGAATGCACTTCCTATCATTAAATACAAATGATTACAAATTAGATGGAAAGGCATTAGGACCGGACCAATTGGCATGGATTAAGAAAGACGTTGAACAAGCAAGAGCAAATGGAGCAAAATGGATAGTATTAAATTATCACAAACCATTATTCTCAAAGAGCTACCATTCTTTACAAGACGATGATGTAATGGCAGTAAAAGACGAATTCATGCAATTAATCGATGAACTTGATGTTGACTTAGCACTACAAGGTCACGACCATGTAATTTCAAGAACAAAATCATTGGTATATGCACCATATGAAGAAAGTCCATTTTTTGGAAAAGTAGCAGATGAAGCGACAGTAGTAAATGGTATTGATCATTACACAAATCCAAAGGGAACAACATTTATACTTCCAAACACGGGTGGTACAAAAGCATATGATGATATCTACAACAAGGGAATTGACCACTTAAGAATGGTAAGACCAAAGGTTGCAAATTATCTAGATAAAGAAGCGAAAATTAGAAATAAAACCCCTCAAGCTTTAATAGATGAATATCAAAACTTATTTGCATTTGGTGGACAACCATCACAACCAGAAGAATTTAAGACTTCCCACTCAAATGCAAGAGATTCAGTATCACAAAACTTTGCAAGATACATCGTTGAGGATACAAAACTAACAGTAATGCTTTATCAAATCGATGGTGAAAAAGGAACAGAAAGAACACCACACCTAGTTGATTCATTTGTTATTGAAAATAAAGAGGTTGCTGATAATGACGACAACAACGACAACAACAACGGAAATGTTGATAACAATGATAACGGAAACGTTGATAACAACAATGGAAACAACGGTGGAAACAATAACACTGGCGGAAACAACAACGGCGGTTCAACAGATGTTACAGTTAAACCTGGTGACAAGAACCCAGCTACAGGTGATGCTGGCATAATCCTTCCAGTAGCAATATTGGCAGTAGCATTTGGAGCACTAGTAAACATCAACAAGAAAAAAGAAGAAGTGAAATAAAACGAAAATAAAGTAATATTATAGAGTTTTGACAGCCCTGCGGAGAGATCTGTGGGGTTGTTTTTTTTTGAGCTTTTTAATAATATTATTTAAAAGTTAGAAAATAATGAAGTTAAAATAACAGTCGTAATGCATGTAAGATGAATTATTTAGTACTATTGTTACACAAATGGCTATTATCATTATGATGTAACATGAATTTACTGGAAACGAGGTTATACAATTTGCATTACCAATTTTATGTAACAAGAATTCACTGGTAACAAGGTTATACAAATTGTAATTTTAATCTTATGTAAACTAAATTATCTAATATTATAAATACACAAAATGTTGAATGGCTTTAATTATTTATTTCTACTCAGCAATCTAATTTTATAATTGATTATTCAATCTTATCTTTTTGGGCATAGACAGCTTTATACTCATTATCACACCTTTCTAATTCTCTAGATATTGTAGAGTGATGAAACCTAAAATTTTTGCTATTCTTCTAGAAGAATAGCTCTCTTTACTTAGTACTTCTATCTTATTTCTCTCATTTATGGTAAGATGTTTATAACTTATATTAACCTCCGTATGTTTTTGTAGTTATTAACATTTTACACGAAGTTAGTATGAGTTTTCTTTTTTTTAGTGTCGCATTTAATTTTACAACTTTTATCAAATAAAAGTAAATAAGTTAAGAAAAATAATTGTTCTAAATTATTTTTTGATAGTAAATCTATTAGCATAAGAGTCTAAAATTATTCTACTAATAACGTTTAATGAAGTTCTTGATCTAACTTCATAGTCCGGAAAATATGACTGTACTGATTTATAACCTTCAATAACTATCATACATAATTTTGCTAATGAAGAATTTCCATTTGTTGTTATTAAAATTGAGGGTATATCATTAGAATTTATTATTTTTGCAGATTCAACCAATTCTAAAGTTTCTCCGTTTAGAGAAATATATAAAACAACATCATCAGTATTAGCTCTATAAGAAATTCTTCTTATAATATTTGGATCTGTGTATAGTTCACATCTTTTGTTTAAGAGGTGCATTTTCATCTCCATTTCTTTACCGATTTGTTCAGATAAACCTCTAGCAAAGATATATATGCAATTTGCTCCGTTTAGATAGTTTAAAGTATCGTCAATTGATTCAATGCTTAAATTTTCTATTGTATTAGTTACTTCTAACTGGTTTTTTTGGATTATTTTTCTAATTTCTTTACCATCATTTAACAATCTATAGTAGTCGTCATTTTTTCTATTTGACATAGTTTTGATTTTGAAATCTGCAAATCCTTTGTATCCGAGTTTTTTTACAGACCTAAATATAGTAGCTGTTGAAACGGATGCTAATTCACTTAATCTAGTTATCGAAACATTAGATAAATCTTCTATATTATTTTCTATAAATTCTATTAAATATTGTTCTGTCTCTGTTAAGTTTTTCATATTAACCTCTTTTCGGATGTAAACATTTTCCAATATGGTATAAATTATATAATAAAATAGAAAACTTTACAAAATCTGTGGTGTTATAATAGAACAAGGAAAGGGAGGAAAATATGATTTACTCATTCACAGCAAATTTAGCTATAGATTTATTTGTGGAAACAGATAGGCTTGAACCATTTGTTGTCAATAGAACAAACTATACTGAATTAACTGCTAATGGAAAAGGTGTGAATTTTTCATTAATTCTACAAAAACTTGGAATTAAAAGTATAGTTACAGGGTTCAAAGCGGGATTTACAGGGGATTTTATTGAAAATGATATCAATAGATATGGATTAGAAACTTTTTTTCCAGAAGTTGATGGGCTAACAAGAATAAATATATTCACTAAAGTTGTATCTGAAAATATAGAATATAAACAAGTTAATCCAGGTCCAAAAATATCTGAATCGGCTAAACAGAAATATATTGAATTTTTAAGCAAAAACTTAAAAGATAATGATATTTTATCCGTTAATGGTAGTTTTCCAGATGGGATTGACGAATCATATATTGAAAAGATATGCAAGATATCTCAGGAAAAATATGTGAAATTAATAATAGATAACTCATCTAGTTTTATAAAAAATATGTGCAAGTATAATCCGTATTTACTAAAACCGAATGAAAATGAATTATGTTCTTGGTTTAATGAAGAGGTTAATGATATCAAACAGTTTATAAGATTGAGTAAAAAATTATTGAGTATGGGTGCACAGAATGTGTTGGTATCATTAGGTGGTGAAGGGGCTATTTTTGTTAATAAAGATATTATAATTTATTGTAATGCGCCAAAGGGTAAAGTTGTTAATACAGCAATGGCAGGAGACACTTTACTTGCTACTTTTGTTGGAGAATTGATAAAGAATGCATCAAAGGAAGATGCATTAAAAAAAGCTGTAGCAGCAGGCAGCTCCACGGCCTTTAGAGAAAATTTAACTGAATTTGATGATGTAGACGAATTGATGAAGGATATAGAAATAAAGTATTTAGAAGGAGGAGACAATGAAATATAAAATAATAGCGGCAACAGGTTGTACCACTGGTATAGCACATACATATATGGCTCAAGAAAAATTAGAAGAAGCAGCTAAAAAAATGGGCGTTACTATAAAGGTAGAAACACATGGACAAATTGGTGTAGAAAACGAGTTAACTAATGAAGAAATACAAAATGCTGAAGCGGTTATCATCGCATCAGATAAAGATGTACACGATGAAAGATTTAAAGGAAAAAGAATTATAGATGTTTCAGTATTGCAAGGGATAAAACAACCGGAAAAATTAATAAAAGATGCTTTAGATGGAAAAGGAAAAATAAAATATCCAAATGAAGATAAAATGGATACTTCTTCTAATATTCAAGATGACTCAGAATCAAATAATATTTTGAGAGAAGTTTATAAGCATCTAATGAATGGGGTATCTCATATGCTACCATTTGTAGTAAGTGGTGGTGTATTAATTGCTGTATCATTTTTATGGGGCATTTTTTCAGCTGATCCAACTAATGCACAGTACAATGAATTAGCAGCAAGATTAAATCAAGTAGGTGGAGTTGCTATGGGATTAATGACGCCAATTTTAGCAGCTTATATTGCTCAAAGTATTGGCAAAAGACCTGCTTTAGTTTCAGGATTTGTAGCAGGAATAATAGCAAACACTGGTGGTGCGGGATTCTTGGGTGGTATTCTAGGAGGATTTTTAGCCGGCTATGTAATAAGATTACTTGAAAAACTATTTAGTGTATTATCAAAAAAATTAGATGGATTAAAAGCTATTTTTTTATATCCTGTAACTAGTGTATTAATTGTAGGACTGATAATGACTGTAGTAGTAACGCCTATGAATGCTATAAATGAAGGTATGATGAATTTCTTAGCTAAATTTGAGGATTCAAACCCTATACTTCTTGGCGTTATTGTAGGTATTATGTCAGCGTTTGATTTTGGTGGTCCAATAAATAAAGCTGCATATGTAACTGGAACAGCGCTACTTGCACAAGGAAATTATTCATTTATGGCTGGTGTTTCTGCTGCATGTATAGCACCACCACTAACAACAACTTTTTCTGCTCTATTATTTAAAGATAGATTTACAAAAGAAGAAAAAAATTCAGCTTATGTAAATGCGATTTTAGGAACCACACATATTACAGAGGGCGCAATTCCGTTTGCAGCTAAAGATCCTTTAAAAGCTATACCAAGTTTTATGTTAGGTTCATCAGTTGCCGCTGTATTAACATATATATTTAAGGTTCAAGTTCCTGCGCCCCATGGAGGATTTCTTGTGTTACCAGTAGTAACTAATCCATTACAATGGGTAATAGCAATATTAATTGGTTCTTTAGTTGGAGCAGTTGCTTTGGGAATGACAAGAAAAAAACTTGATGTTAAGGAGTTATAGATGAGTTTAATTAATGAAAAAGATATATTTTTATCAGAAAAACTAACAACAAGAGATGGGGTACTAAAGAGATTATCTGAAATCTCACTAGAAAATGGTATAAGTTTATCTGCTACAGAGGTTTATAATGGTTATATCAAAAGAGAAAAAGAAGGTTCAACAGGAATGATAAATGGATTTGCCATTCCGCATGCTAAATCTGATGCAATAATAAAACCTAAAATTTTATTTCTTAGAAATTCTCAAGAAATTGATGATTGGGAAACATTAGATGATATTCCTGTAGTTGTTATTATTTCATTTTTAATTCCTAAAGGAAAAGGTGAAGAAGAACATCTAAAGAATCTTGCTAAAGTTTCAAAAAAACTTATAAATGAAGAAAATATAAAAATCTTAAAAACAACAAATGATAAAAATGAAATAATAAAAGTGTTATCTTAATTTAAGATAATTTCATTTGATAAATTAAGTTAGACAAGGATACACTAATTCCATAAATAACTCTATAGGTATTTTGTAATTTAAAGATTTTCTTTTAATATTGTTTCTGCGGTTAGCTGCAGAAACAATATTACTTTCTTCTAGATATCAGAAATGAATTTGATTTGGTAATCTGTCTCTTATTAATAATCTAATTGAGTTTTCATTTAATTGTAGTGATCTACCTAGATTGTGAAAAATACTTATATACCATTCTTATTGCAGATACTTTTCCAGTTTAAATTTTTTTACTCTATCAAAAGTTATAGATTAATTATGTTCTTAGGAACGTTATTAGGCTATTACTGCTTCCTTGTAGTTTTAAGGTAATAATAGTTTTACTTATTATCGCAACTAGTGTGATTACGGCACATTTGCAACCCTACCCAATTATTGTATTGCTCTTATATATCAAAATTTATTATTAAGGACTTAGTGTACTATAAATGGTTTTTTATTTTATTTAGTTTTGTTTCGCTTAATTTTACAATTTAAGTATAAAAGTATTTAGACTAATTCGAATATGGTGTAAATCTCAGAATAAAATTTACGTGTCTTAGAAATTTTAACTCCACACCCTTTAACTTCCTTTAAAATTTCAATAGTAGCTATTTCTTCAATTTAAAAATGATTTGAAAAAGGGTGTGTAATTAATTTTTTATTTCAAAATAACATATTCTAAAGTATATTTTGTGGGATTAGATGTGTTTTTCAAAATATAATATCTTGAAGCATAGTAAGGAAAATCCCCATTACGGCTCCAAATGTGATTAATTTAATCATGTCAACTTTTTTTACATATAATATAAATCCAATCACAAAAGTAATTAATGCAACATATGAAATATTTGAAAATGCAATATCAAGTCCATTGAATATGGATTCATGTATCATATCAAGTGTTGCAATAAATATCAGACCTGCAATTGCAGGTCTCAACGCTTTTATTATTTTAGTCATAAATGAAATTTCTTTATCTGAAAAATAAAGTTTAGCTAGTAATATCATGATTATTAATTGAGGTAAGATAATTGCCGAAGTTGCAGCAACTGATCCTAAAATTCCTGCAATTTTAGTGCCTACAAAGGTCGCACCATTTAAGGCAATCGGGCCTGGTGTCATTTGAGAAATAGTTACCACATCAGCCATTTCTCTAAAAC
>JAEZZB010000120.1 GCA_023442495.1 Bacillota bacterium | reverse complement strand
ATAATTCTTCAATTGTTTTATCTTTTCCTATCTTTTCAATCTTATCGATTGTTCTTAAAACTTCTTCGAATTTATCAATTTGAATTGATTCTAAAAATCCTTGTAATAGTTTTCTATTATTTATTCTAAATAATATATCTTTAAATCCAAGCTCTTTAAAAATATTGTAAATGATTGATGGAATTTCTCCATCATTTATAATTGAAAGTTTTTCATTTCCTACTATGTCTATATCGCATTGATAAAATTCCCTATATCTTCCTTTTTGATTTCTTTCTCCACGATATACTTTACCTATTTGATATCTTCTAAATGGAAAATTTAAATTATGAGAATACATGGAAATATATCTTGCAAGACTTACTGTCAAATCAAATCTTAAGGCTTGTTTCGTACTTTCCTTATCGATTCTATAAATTTGTTTACTCGTCTCACCACCACCCTTAGAAAGCAGAATATCTTCTTTTTCTATAAGAGGTGTATCGATATTTACAAATCCATATTTTATGAAATTTTTTTCAATTATATATTTCATTTCATCAAATACTTTTTGATCTTTTGGTAATAGTTCTAAAAAACCTGGTAGTATTGATGGGTTAATAATGCCCATTTTATCTCCTAAAATCCTAATTCTTTAAGTCTTTTATTTACTAAATCAATATAAAAATTATAGTCTTTTCCTGCTTTTTGTAATAAATCTAATCTTTCAGCCCCATAACCTAGTTCACCACGGATAATCATATCCACTAATTCTGATTGTGATGCATTTCGTATTGTGTCAATTGAAATATTCACTGTTGGTGTATATTCAGGAACAGGAATTTGACTTGGTACTGTAGGCTCTTCTTCAGCTTGTGCTTGTTCATCTTTTGTTTGTTCGTCTTTTGTTTGTTCGTCTTTTGTTTGTTCAGCCTGTGTTTCTTTTAGAGTTTCTTTTTCATCTTTTGTTTCTTTTACAGTTTCTCTTTGAGTTTCTTTTTCAGATTCTGTTTCTTTTAGAGTTTCTTTTTGCGTTTCTTTTTCAGACGAAGTTTCACTAATAGTTTCTTTTTGTGTTTCTTTATTGGTATCAATTTTTTTACCTTGAGTAAATATATCGACTGCATATAATGTCAATACAAAGACAAGCAGTAATCCTAATATAATCATAGCAATCTTAATTACCATGTTGTCGCTACTCTTCTTATTTAAATTTCTTCTTTTATTGTCGTTATTCATTATTTCCTCCATTTTATTGATTGGAGCTGAAAACGGGACTTGAACCCGTAGTCTACCGATTACGATTCGGTGGCATTACCAATTATGCTATTTCAGCTAAATTAAATATTTAATCCTGTAAAATTTACAATTACAAGCTTTATGGTGCCCAGGAAGAGATTCGAACTCTCACAAGCATTGCTCACTACCCCCTCAAGATAGCGTGTCTACCAATCCCACCACCTGGACAAATGCTTATCGTACTTATTTATTTTATACCATTTCGACTAATCTTTCAATGATTTATACTGTTTAATAATATTAAAAAATGCAAAATGATAAATCATTCTGCATTTGTAATTGGAGCGGAAAACGAGATTCGAACTCGCGACCCTCGCCTTGGCAAGGCGATGCTCTACCACTGAGCCACTTCCGCATATTTTGTTGCTTTATCATTATACATAAATAGAATTAAAATGTCAAATAATTTGCTAATATTTTTATCAAATTATAGAATAGACATGAGGAGGAATTATGTTTTATATTAATAGTCCAAAAGTTTTACTTTATCAAGGGAAATCTTTTGATATTCGTGATTTTTTATTTATTTATAATGATGATAGTTTAAAAGATATTGTAGGCAGATTATACAAAAAGTATTTGAATGTATTTGAGTCAGAAATTAATAATAAAAATAATAATAAAAAAATCATAGTATCATTAAAAATAGATAATCTTGAATCTCTTCAAAATTTTCCTAGTAATGAAGCTTATTATTTAAATTCAAATATTGATTTTGTAGAGATTGTAGCTAAAACTAAAAGAGCTTTAATTTCAGGTCTTACAAATTTTATCTACAACGCAATTCTAAATAAACATTTGTCTTCATATGAAGTGATTGATTACCCTACCATAAAAGAAAGAAGAGTTCATCTTGATTGTGGCAGAAAATATTTCACTAAAAATTGGATTATAAATTTACTTGATTTTATGTCTGATTTAAATTTAAATACATTGAATTTCCATTTTTCAGATAATAAAGGATATAGAATTGAATCAAAAGTAGCACCTGAAATAGTTTCAAATGATGGATATTTGACTATTAATGAAGTTTCAGAAATTCTCGAATATGCTGAAAATCTTGATATTAAAATTATTCCTTCTTTTGATACTCCAGGTCATGTTGACCATATATTAAGAATTCATCCAGAATACGCCTTAAAATCTATTAATCAAAAGCCAAGTAAGATAGCTCTTGATATCACTTCAAAGGATGCTGTAGATTTTGTAAAAAGCTTATATAAAGAACATTTATCTATTTTTAAGAAGCAAGATGAATTTCATATTGGTGGTGATGAATTTATGGAATTTCACAAGGATGAATTTATTGAAGAATATCAACCTGTTCTAGATAAATTTGCACATGAAAAATACGGTAAGGAATATTCATGGAAAGATGCATTTGTAGGATATATTAATGAAATATACGATTTATTCACATCAAATTCTAAAAAAGTACGTATTTGGAATGATGGAATTTACTATGGTGAAATCAATGAATCTATTCCAAAACAAATAATTAAACCATCAAAGGATATAAATATTGATTATTGGTGTATTATGTCTTGGACTAAAAATGTTGTTCCCGTTGATTTATTTATCAAAGAGGGATACAAAAATATTTACAATTCAAATTCTGATTATTTATACTATGTTCTAAGAGAGCAAATGCCAGAAGATGGTCGAGCGATGCATTCATGGAATTTTAATAATGCTTATTTAAAAATATTTAATGAGTGGAGCCCTGGAAAATTTAGCGGTACTGTTTTAGAAGATAATAATCCTATTGTTAAAGGAACTAGTATTTCCATTTGGTGTGATAATCAAAATATTGCTTCAGAAATTGAAATATTTAATGACATCATTAAAGAATTTATAGTATTTTCACTTAACAATCACGATATTGTGAAAGAGAACTTTAGACATATTGTTGAAAAAATTCATGAATTAGAAGATTTGTTTAAAATAAGTCTATGAAACTTTAATATTTAGAATAAAATATTGACAATAAATTTATATCGGAGTATAATATTCATTGTCAGCTCGATTAGCTCAGTTGGTAGAGCAGCAGACTCTTAATCTGTGGGTCCAGGGTTCGAGCCCCTGATCGAGCACCAATATAAATATTTTAGACTTATGACAACAAAATATTTAATTGCAAATTATATCAATTTACTAATAGAAGACTCTAAAAATTAGAGTCTTTTTTTTATAATTATTTTTAATCTATGATTTTATAATATTTTTTATCAATAATATATTAGAATATTTAAAAAACTTCCTAAATAAAAATCTACATATAATAAAAACGCTCAAGTTGAACAACCCAAAAGTATTTTTAAGCTAAGACTTTTGAAGTAGTTTTATATCTACTATGAGCGTTTATATTTTAATATTAAAGACAAAACTAGTCTAAACTAAATTGTGAATTATATAAGTCTGCATAGAATCCTTTCTTAGCTAGAAGTTCATCGTGTGTACCCTGTTCTATAATATTTCCTTCATTCATTACAAGTATTAAATCTGCATTTATAATTGTTGAAAGTCTATGTGCAATGATAAACGATGTCTTTCCAACCATTAACTTATCCATTGCTTCTTGTATTACTTCTTCAGTACGAGTGTCTACATTTGAAGTTGCTTCGTCTAGAATTAGGAAAGGTGCATTTTTAAGCATACCACGTGCGATTGTTAGCAATTGTCTTTGACCAGCAGATACTGAGTCAGAGTCTTTAATTACTGTATCAAATCCTTCAGATAAAGTTTTAATGAAATGTTCTAAACCGATGAATCTTACTAATGTATTGAGTTCTGAATCATCTATATTATCCATATTGTATACTATATTTTCCCTAATTGTTCCATGGAATAGCCATGTATCTTGAAGTATCATTGTGAACAAGTCATGAATATTTTCTCTTGAAATATTTCTTATTGATACTCCATCTATTTCTATATCTCCGTCACTAATTTCATAGAATTTCATTAAAAGATTTACCATAGTTGATTTCCCAGCACCTGTTGGACCTACAATTGCTATCTTTTGTCTAGGTAAGGCTTTTGCTGAAAAACCTTTGATTGTTGGTTTATCATTTGAAGGATATTGGAATACAATATCCTTAAATTCTATTTGACCTTTTACTTTTATTGGATCTATGTATTTCATATTTTCTTCTTTTGAAAGTTCTTTTTCATCTAAAAATTCAAATACACGATCTGAAGCTGCAGATGATGATTGCAATGATGATGATACTTGAGCCATTGATGAAAGCGAGTTTGAAAATAATCTAACATAAATCATAAATGCTATAATTACCCCAAAACTTATAACTCCATTTGATGCAAGTATTGCACCTGAAATAGATACCGCAAGATACCCAAAATTACCTACGAAGTACATTAAAGGCTGTATTAAACCTGAAAGAAATTTCGACCTTAATGAAGCATTATAAAATTTGTCATTTAATTCTTTAAATGAATTCATAGATTGCTCTTTTGCATTGTAAATTTTTACAATTTCAAGACCCGAAACCATTTCTTCTATATGTCCATTCAAATTACCTAATTGTTTTTGTCTTTCAGCAAAATATTTTTGAGATTTTGAAATTATAATACCTGTTGCCAAAAAACCAAGTAATGCTGAAAAAATCGCTACTAATGTAAGTAGAATATTTGTATAAATCATCATTACAAGTGAACCTATTAGAAGAGCAACTGACATAGTGATTGATCCAATTGAATCATTTAAACTTTGTGAAATTGTATCTACATCATTTGTCATACGAGATAAAATATCCCCTACTTTATTTTGATCAAAATAGTTAAGAGGCAATTTGTTCATTTTATTTGATACTCTATCTCTTAGTTTGTTTGCATAATTGTTTACTATTTCTGAAATTAATAATGCAGAAATAAAATTTGATAACATTGAAATTATATATATTAAGCCCAAAATTTTACTAACATTCCATACTCTATTGAGATTTAATCTAGGTTCAATAATTTTTGTAATTTCATGTGGTAATTGTTTATAGACATTTAAGAGATCTTGTTGTTGTTCATCTGTAAGATTATTTTTTTCTGAATTTTTATCAACAAGTCCTTGAAATTTTTGCATCAATTCTAAATATTTATATTGATTTTCAATCGAGATTTTAGTTTCTTCATATTCTATTTCGCTTGGACTTTCAGATTTCAAATTCACAGAAATTTTTTGACCTAAATCTGCCATTTTTTCTTTATCGATATTTAATGAAGCTGAAATTTCATCTGTTAATTTTGATATTTGTTTTGGTGTAGATGTAGTTAAAATAGATGAAACAACTGCAAGTACTAATGCAATTATTAACAAAGCTTTGTATTCTTTAATTTGAGAAATATTTTTAGCGAAGGATTTAAATATATTATCTTTTTTTCTATTTTGTTTTTGCATTTAATTCCTCCTCAGACAATTGTGATAGTGCAATTTCTCTATATAATTGATTTGATTTCCAAAGTTCTTTATGAGTCCCTTTTGCTACGACTTTACCAGAATCTAATAGAATAATTTTATCTGCATTTAGAATTGATCCTACTCTTGATGAAATCAATATTGTAATTGCATTTTTAGTATTTTCTTCTAATGCCTTTCTTAAAGTTGATTCAGTCTTAAAGTCAAGGGCAGAGAATGTATCGTCAAAAATGAATATTTCTGGTTTTCTTGCAATTGCTCTCGCTATAGCAAGCCTTTGTTTTTGACCTCCAGATACATTGGTACCACCTCTTGCTATTATATGATTATATTGATCATCCATTGCTTCTATAAAATCTTTTGCTTGTGCAACATCTAACGCACTTTTAACATCTTCTAGATTTTCTTGATAATGACTTTCTCCAAATTTCACATTGTCTTCTACCGACATATTAAAAAGTACAGCTTTTTGTGGCACATAACCTAATTTATTGTTTAATGATTTCTCTGTAAATTCTTTGATATCTATACTGTCGACTAAAATTGCACCACTAGATACTTCATATTGTCGTGTAACCAGTTTTGCAATTGTTGATTTACCAGAACCAGTTTGCCCAATAATTGCTATAGTATCGCCTTTATTTGCACTAAATGAAATATCCTTTAATACATATTCTTGAGCATCTGGATATTTGAATGATACATTATCAAAAGTAATATTTTGTGTTTTATAATCAGATTCAAGATTACCTTCAATTATGGAAATTTCAGAATCTAAAACCTCATTAATTCTTCCTAGTGATATTGCAGCTCTATTATATATAACTAAAATAATTGCCATCATTAAAAATGACATCAATACTTGCATTGCATATGATGAGAATACTATCATGTCGCCGAAAATAGTAATTTTATCTGGTAATATACTTACACTAATCATTTTTGCACCTATTAAAAAGATTGAAAGTGTTAATAGATTCATAATTAGCATCATTAATGGTTGTGTAATTGCAAATGATTTTTGTGTAAATTTTGAAAGTCTGGTTAATTCATCATTAACTTTTTTAGTTTTCTTTTGTTGATATTTTTCAGCATTAAATGCCCTAACTACACGTATACCAGTAATGTTTTCTCTAGTGACTTCATTTAAATTATCAACGTTTTCTTGTATTAGTTGGAATTTTGGCATAACTAATACTCTTAAAATAATTACTACTAAGATAACTAAGATAACTGACACAGCTGTTGCTATTGTCCATTCTATCCCTGTACCAGCGATTTTAGTTATAGCCCAAATTGCAAATATTGGAGATCTAATAAATATATATGTACCAAAACCTAAAAACATTTCTACCTGAGTAATATCATTAGTAGTTCTTGTTATTAAACTTGCTGGTGTAAATTTATCAATATCTTCTTGAGATAATTTTTGAATTTTATCAAAAAGCAAATATCTTAATTTATTTGCTACTTTTGATGAGAACTTTGCAATTAAATATCCAGATATTGCAGCTAATCCTAAAGATGCAAATGCAGATAATAACATGTATAGACCATTTGTCAAAATGTCATTTATATTATTACCAGGAGTTTGCACAAGTCTTGTAACTTCTGACATAAAATCTGGAATTAAAAGTTCAAAATACGCTTGTACAAATACTAGTAAATATACAACAAATAAAATCGAAAATTCTTTTGCTGCAAATTTCTTAAGTAATTTTATCATATTAACTCCCTTCAAAACTTAAAGAATATTTTCAAGCTTTGTTCACTAATCTACATCTAGACTGTTTTGAAATTTATTTCAAATATCAATTATCTCATTAATATAATAAATATTTGAATTTTCATTAAATGGATTTAGCAAACAAAGCTTGATTTTATCTTTAATATTTTATATAATTAATAGGTATCTTGTTTGGCGGCATAGCCAAGTGGTAAGGCATAGGTCTGCAACACCTCGATCACCGGTTCAAATCCGGTTGCCGCCTCCAAAAGATATATCGAATCAGAAACGCTTTCTGATTCTTTTCTTTTTTTATCTAGAATTTTCATCTACAAATGTCAATTCATCATATATCCATTTACCTTGTGTAAAATCTGGAAATGGTAATAACTGACCACCCAGTGCTATTGATTTTTCAGCAAGTGTTGTTACTGATAACCATGCAGCTGCATCATATACATCTATTGGCATTTTTTCTTCATTAATAAGTGCATCTACAAAGGCTTTTACAACTAGATAGTCCATGCCCCCATGACCTTTTTTTACACCTTCTTCTAAATAATTTTTCCATACAGGATGTTCATATTTTTCATAATATTTTTCTATATTATTATAGTTCTTTGTCCATTCAAAATGATCTTCTAAGGTAGTATCTTTTTCTAAAAATACTGACATATTTTCTTCGTTTATTAGACCTTTAGTGCCTTGTACATAAAACCCTCTGGAATAATATCTGGGTAATGTCGTATCTAGCTTAAGACTTATAAGTTCACCATTTGCACATTTTATTGTTGTAGTGACTATATCGCCTTGATTGAAATCTAATCCTCTTGCTTTATCAACTTTTTCTGAAGTATTGTTATCAATATATTCTTTTAAGCCTCTTGCTTTTGAAGCTTGAGCAGAAATGGTTAAGAATCTATTACCTCTATTTATATTAATCAGTTTTGCTAATGGACCAAGTTCATGAGTAGGATAGTTTTCAGTATTTCTCTTTCTATAATTATCAAGTCTATAATGCTTATTGTAATAGCCTTCAGAAACTTCATATCTTAAATCATGCATATATCCACCTGACAAATGAATAATTTCTCCTAATTCTCCATTTTCAACCATATTAAGAGCCATCATTTCAAGTCTTCCATAACAGCAATTTTCAAGCATCATAAATGGTGTTTTAGTTTTTTCATATGCATCAACTAATTTCCATAATTCATGTTCATCATATGCTCCACCAACTTCCATTGCTACTGGAATATTTCTGTTCATAGCTTCAATTGAAAGATGAATATGTGAAATCCACGGTGTAAAAATAAATACACAATCTAGTTGTTCATTATCTAATAATTCTAATGCATTAAAATAAGCTTTTGGTTTGTTTTTGAATAAATCTAAAACTTTATAAACTCTTTCTTCAATAGTGTCACAAATAGCTATAATTTCCAATTCTTCCATGTCTAATAAAACATTTTTAAGAAAGCTATTCCCTCTAAGTCCTAATCCAAGCACCCCAGTTCTAAGTTTTTTCATATTATTTAACCTTCCTTTGATTAATTACTCCATATATAATAATTGCGGCAGATGTTGAAGCATTTAGTGATTCTGTATTTCCATACATTGGAATTTTAATTAAATCATCACATTTTTCTTTTGTAAGTCTTGAAATTCCCGAACCTTCATTTCCAATTACTATGCCAACTTTGCCATTATAATCTATTTCATCATAGAATTTATCTGTATGACCATCCGCACCATATATCCAATATCCTTTATCTTTTAAAAAATCAATTGTTTGATTTATATTTGTAACCATACAAACTCTCATAAAACTTGTAGCCCCTGCTGATGTTTTATGAACCGTGTGATTTACAGATGCTGCTCTATGCTTTGGAATTATAACTCCTGTTGCTCCTGCGGCTTCTGCTGTTCTAATAATTGCACCGAGATTATGAGGATCCCTTATCTCATCAAGAATTATAATTAGCGGATCAATTTTTTGATTTTCACCATAATCTATAACTTCATCTAAAGTATAATATTTATAGTCTTTTGCAAAAAGAATAACGCCTTGATGATTTTGATAATTTGATATTTTATCTAGTTTTTTCTTATCTACATATTCAACGCTTAATTTTCTCTTTTTAGCTATTTCAATAATTTTATTTAATCTTTCATTTTTAATACCAGTTTGAATAAATATTTTTTCTAATCCACTCATATTTTCTAAATACTCAATTACTGAATTTCTTCCAAATATTAAATCTGACATACTATCCTCATATTTTCTTCCAAACAACTCCTGTTGGAGTATCCTTTAGTTCTATACCCATTTCATGAAGTTTTTCTCTTATCTCATCTGCTTTAGAAAAGTTTTTTTCTTTTCTTGCAAGAGTTCTTTCTTCAATGAGTTTTTCAATCTCTTCATCTAAACTTTCTTCTACAAATTTTATCCCTAATATATCAAGAAGCATTGAAATTTTTTCTTTTGCATAATTCATATCGCTTATTGGAGATTTATCATGAAATGTAGAATTAATATATCTTGCAAGCTCATAAATACTTGTTAATGCATTAGAAGTATTGAAATCATCATCCATTGCATTTTCAAAATCATTAACATAATTATCTACATTTAATTTAATCACGGCATCTAGAGACGATTCATTTGATGAATGTTCTATTTTTCTTTCTAAATCTTCATATGAATTTTGTAGTCTATTGTATCCATTTTTGATTGCATCAAGATTTTCTTTTGAAAAATCAAGTGGTGTTCTATAATGTCCAGAAATTAACCACATACGGACAATCATTAAATCATATTCTTTTTCTATATCATGGATTGTAAAGAAATTTCCAAGTGATTTACTCATTTTTTCTTTATCAACTGTAATCATTGAATTATGCATCCAATAATTTGCAAATGGTTCTTCATGAAGCGTTTCAGATTGAGCAATTTCATTTTCGTGATGAGGAAATTGCAAATCTTCCCCTCCACCATGTATATCAATAGTGTCACCCAAAATATTGTTAGCCATAGTTGAACATTCTATATGCCAACCTGGTCTTCCCTTGCCCCATGGACTATCCCACGCAGGTTCATTTTCACTCTTTTGCTTTTTCCATAAAGCAAAATCAAGTGGGTTTTTCTTGAATTCATCTATTTCCACTCTAGAACCAGCATTTAAGTCATCTATATTTTTCCTTGTTAGTTTCCCATAATCTTTTGCACTATCAATATTGAAATATACAGTTGTTGCAGTATCATAAGCTGCATCTTTGTCCTCAAGATCCTTTATAAATTTAATCATTTCATTTATATAATCAGTCGCTCTTGATTTAATAATTTTATCTATATCAACATTTAGACCTCTTGCATTTTCTAAAAACGTATTAGAATATTTCTTACTTATTTCAGTAAAATCAACATTTTCTTCAATAGCACGATTGATAATTTTATCGTCTATATCTGTTATATTCATTACAAATTTTACATCGTATTTCTTGTATTCAAGATATCTTCTCACCGTGTCAAAAAAAACTAGTGGCCTAGCATTTCCTATATGAATGTAATTATAAACTGTTGGACCACATACATACATTTTTACTTTATTTTCTTCAATTGTCTTAAAATCTTCTTTTTTTCTTGTTAGCGTGTTATAAATTTTCATAATATACCTCGAATTAATTATAACATATATACTATGCCTTAATTGTCTACAAATTATGTTATTTTATAAATTTAAGAATAAAAACTTTACAAAAAAATATGATAATAAAATTTCCACTAAAAACAATAAGATATAAATATGTTATAATAAAACAAAGTATATATTTATATTTTAGAAATAAAAAATACTTAGGGTTTAATAATAAAGAAATTTATATAAGGAGAAAATATGAAAAAATTATTTATAATATTACTAAGTTTAATATTTGTGGCTTGTAATCATTCTACTAATGATACTTTTGTAGAGACAAATAAAGAGACAATAATTGAGACAGTAGATAATCCCGAAACTGAAAAAGAAACTGAAAAAGAAACTATAAAAGATACTATAAAAGAAACTGAAAAGGATTCAAATCTAGACTTTTCAAATGACACGATGAAAATCGCATTATACTTTGTAAAAGATAATGGTAAGCAATTATATCTTGAAAGAGAAGTTCACGAAACTAAATACACTGACAGTGTAGCAAAAAGAGCTGTGGAACTTTTAATAAGTGCTAAAATTAAAAATAAAGACGCAGTAAGACCACTTCCTGAAAATACAAAATTACTTGGAATTAATATTAACAATGGGATTGCGATAGTCAATTTTAGTAAGGAAATAAAAGATTTTAATACAGGATCTTCACTAGAAGCTACATCTCTTCAAGCTATTGCAAATACATTGACTGAATTTAATACTATTGATGAAATTAAAATTTTAGTCGAAGGAAAAGAAGTAGAAACACTTTGGGGCCATATAAATCTTCTAGAAGCAAATCTAAAGAGAAATTTAGA
>JAEZZB010000019.1 GCA_023442495.1 Bacillota bacterium | reverse complement strand
GCTAATCCACCCATTGTTGGTATAGATAAACCTGCTAAACCTGATGTTGAAGGTACTAAGAAACTTAATAATAAGTAAACTAAGTATGATGCAGGTGTAAAGATAAATGGAGATACACCAGCTAGTAATTTAGATGATTTATCTAATATGTATAAGTCCATATGTGTAGCTGCCATAACTACTGTAATTCCTCTAGATACTGCAATAATCATAGCAACTGAAAGTAAATCTTTAGCACCATCTAAGTAAGTTTCTATATATTCTTTTTCACTAAATCTTGCAAAAATTGCTACAATTATACTTGCTAATGTGAACCAACCAGCAAGTTGAGCAAAGTACCACTTACCTAGTGGTTCACCAGTTAAGAACTTAGTCCAACCAAATGCTTTTAAGAATGCATCTTCGTCTCCATGGTAAATTAAATCCTGATATGAAATTAATGAAACAATCATTATTATAAACGATATTGCGAATACTATTAATACAGCTTTATGTTTTCCTGTAAATTCTAGATTAACACCACTATCTTTCATAAAATGTTCTTTCATATCTTCTTGTTCTTGTAATGAAAGTATTGTTGAACCTTTATCTTTTTTAACTTTTCTAGCATATGATAGAACAAACGCCATAGCTATTGCTAATGAAACTAACCATAAAATTACACCAAGAATCATAACTATTGTTGCATCTGATTTTACACCAGATGATTCAAGAGCACTCATTGCAGCTCCAGTTGCGAACGGGTTAATAGTTGAACCTAGAACCCCTACCCCAGCACCAAGTAAAACTGTTCCTAATGCTACAACTGTATCAAATCCAGCAGCGACCATCGCTGTTGTGATTAATACATAGAAACCTATTGTTTCTTCAGCCATACCGTATGTAGTTCCACCTAATGAGAATAGGAACATTAATATCCCTATAAGAATTTCTTCACGTCCTTTCATCTTTTTAACTAAATGATAAATACCCGCTTCAAGAGCACCGGTTTTCATTACAACGCCTATAAACCCACCAATCGCCATAATAAATACGATAAGGTCTGCTGCATTCATAAAACCATTTGGTATGGACATTACAAAGTCACTTATTTTTGCGCCAACAACTGATAATTCAGAACCATCTTCTGCCGTTCCAATTTTAGGATCAATTGGACTTCCATTTAAAAGTAATGATATAAGACATACAATTGCTAATACAATTATTAAAATGGAAAATGCGGAAAGTGAATTTTTTTTCTTTTTATTCATACTTTTATCCTCGCTATTATTTTTTTATTATTGTGCCAGTTTCACCTTGTAAAGCTTCTTTAGCTCTTTGCAATGAGGTAATCAAAGCTTTTCCATTTGTATAATTTTCTACAAATTCTAAGCAAGCTTCAATTTTTGGTAGCATTGAACCAGGGGCAAAATGTCCTTGTTCAATATATTTTCTTGCTTCGTTAGAATCAATTTCAACTAATTCTTTTTGATCAGGTTTATTAAAATTAATATAAACTCTATCTACAGCTGTAAGTATTACTAACATGTCAGCTTTCATATCTAAAGCTAATCTTGAGCTTGATCTATCTTTATCGATAACAGCAGCTACACCTTTGTAACCGTCTTCTGTTTCAACTACTGGTATACCTCCACCACCGACAGTGATAACTATATCTCCTAAATTTACTAATTGTTCAACTACATTTAATTCAACAATTTTTGTAGGGATTGGACTAGGTACTACTCTTCTATATCCTCTACCAGCATCTTCAACAAAAATGAATCCTTTTTCAGCCGCTATTTTGTCAGCTTCTTCTTTTGTCATGAATGATCCAATTGGCTTTGTTGGTTTTTCAAATGCTTTATCACTTTCATCAACAACAACTTGAGTAACTATACATGCAACATCTTTTTCAATTTTTCTATTTTTAAGTTCTCTTTGAATTGATTGTGTTAAATGATAACCAATATATCCTTGAGACATAGCACCACATTCTGGAAATGGCATATATGGAGTATTTCCACCTTTTTGAGCTGAAAATTCCATGGCATTATTAATCATACCTACTTGTGGACCATTACCATGACCAATAATTACATCATATTCATCCGCTAAGTCAACAATTGTTCTAGCTGTTTCTTTTACAAGTTGTAATTGCTCTTCAGGGGTATTACCTAAAGCATTACCCCCTAGAGCTATAACTAATCTTTTTTTTGTCATAGATTCTTCCCCTGACCGTCTACTTCAATGAAGCAAAAATACACGCTTTTATTGTATGCATTCTATTCTCTGCTTCATCAAATACTCTACTATGTTTTCCTAGGAAAACTTCATCATTTACTTCCATTCCGTTTAAGTCATATTTGTCACCAAATTTTTCATGAACTTCTTGACCTATCGTTGTGTTTAAATCATGAAATGATGGTAAACAGTGTAAGAAAATAACTTCTTCATCAGCTTTATCAATTACTTCTTGTGTTACTTTGTATGGATGTAATAATTCAATTCTTTCTTGCCATACTTCATCTGGTTCCCCCATTGATACCCAAATGTCTGTATAAATAGCATGAGCACCTTTAACGCCTTCATCTACATTTTCTGTAAATTCAACTTTTGATCCATGTAATTTGGCAAATTCTTTAGCTTGTTCGATTAATTCTTCTTTTGGCCATAACGCTTTTGGACCACATCCTGTGTAATTTAATCCTAATTTTGCACAAACTATCATTAATGAGTTAGATACGTTATTTCTACAATCTCCCATGAATACAAAGTTCAATCCTTTTAAGTATCCAAAATTTTCTTTTATAGTTAACATATCCGCTAGCATTTGTGTTGGGTGGAAATCATCTGTTAAACCATTCCATACTGGAACTCCTGAATATTTAGCCAATGCTTCTACATTACCTTGGTCAAATCCTCTATATTCAATACCGTCATAGAATCTTCCTAATACTTTAGCAGTATCTTCGATTGATTCTTTCTTGCCCATTTGGCTTGAACCTGGATCTAAATATGTTACACCCATTCCTAGATCCATAGCTGCTACTTCAAATGAACATCTTGTTCTTGTTGAAGTTTTTTCAAATAGTAAAACTATGTTCTTTCCTTCTAAATATCTATGAGGTGTACGTGTATTCTTTAAATTCTTAAATTGTTGTCCTAAATCGATTAAATAGTTGATTTCTTCTGGTGTATAATCTGCTAAGCCTAAAAGGCTTCTTCCTTGAAAGTTAATTGGCATTTCTGTTTCCTCCTATATTTTACTTGGGAATATTATCCCTTTATTTATTCGATTTTTTAATTTTATAAATCTCTTACTAATGGCATACTCATGCAACGTGGGCCACCACGACCTACACATAAGTTATCGGCATCTAATTCTATAACTTCAAAACCATTTTCTTTTAAGTATTCGTTAGTTACATAATTTCTCTTGTAAACGACTATTTTACCTGGTGCAATTGTCAATGTGTTTGAACCGTCATTCCATTGTTCTCTTTCTGCAGCAATTGGATCCCCTGCACCACATTCAAATAATCTAACTTTTTCTAATCCCATAAAGTGAGCAAGTATTTCTTCTAACTTGCCTGTATGTTCTTCTATATGAACATCATGACTTTCTTCATCTTTTGTAATTGCAAATACTTGTAATGTTCCCATTATACCTGGGTGTATTGTAAATGCATCAGTATCAATTTGTGTAAACACTGTATCTAAATGCATCATAGCTCTATTATTTGGGATATTAAATGCTAATATTGTTTCTATTGTATTTTCATCATTTTCATAGAATAATTTCATTGCTAAATCTTGAATAGCTTCAGCTTGCGTTCTTTGAGAAATACCGATGAATAATAATTTTTCATTAACATTTAATATATCTCCACCTTCTATATGGAATGGATTATTTCTTCCATATAAATCTGGGACTTGTCCTTTGTATTCTGGGTGGTATTTAAAAATATAATCAGCGTAAATGGTTTCTCTATTTCTTGTAACTGAATACATCTTGTTAATTACAGCACCATTACCAACTGATGCAAATGGATCTCTTGTAAAGTATAAATTCGGCATTGGATTTATTAATAAATATGAATCATGAACTAATCTATCTACTAAGAAATTAGTTTTAATATCTCCTAATTCAGCAAATGTTACGCCTGCCATTGTTTTTAATACTAATGATTTATTGTCTTCAAATTTGTTAAAGTAATCTTTAAGAATTTTATGATATTCAGGAGTATGAACATCTGCTTCATCTATAAATTGATCTAAGAATTGATCTTTTATTTCTGGATTTGCATCTAATGTTTCAGCCATTAAATCTTCTAGATAAACTACTTCCGTACCATTTTCTCTTAAAATTTCTGCAAATCTATCATGTTCTTCCTGTGCTTTAACTAAATCAGGGATATCATCAAATAATAACTCTTCTAATGTAGTTGGAGTTAAGTTTAATAATTCTTCTCCCGGTCTATGTAGCAACACTTTCCTTAGTGGTTTTATCTCACTCGTAACTTGAATTTTTGCCATTTTTTCTCTCCTTTTTTAAATTCTTGTGGATATCATATATATTTAGATACCCTTCATATTTTTATGATAAATATTATCCAAATTTATTGCACGTCAGGAAAACGTTATTTCATTGTATTTTTCTATATTATTTGTTAAAGACTTATCTTTATTAGTATTTTAAAAACTATTTGTATACGTTTGCTCATTTGTCTAAATTACTTAATTCTTCCATTTTGTAAATATCAAATAATTTACTTTTAACTAGTTTATATGATAATATTTAATTAAACATTGAAATTACAGTAGAAAAGAGAAATATATGTTAATAAGTAAATTACAAAAAAATTTTTCATCTGTTTTAACTCCATTAAAAATATCTTCATTTGGAGTAGAAACAGCCGATAAACCAACCACCACTATTATTCATAGTGCTGCAAGATTTTGGATTTTTACTGAAGGCAAAGGTAAAATAACCATAAATGGTGTTGAGTATAAAATCGAAAAGAATACCATGGTTGCTATTATGCCATGGGACATAACAATTATTTCAGAAGTTGAAGAAACATTTACTTTTTATAAAATAGTATATAACTATAATTTTATAAATAGTTATCTTAGAACTATGTATAATCCAACCTCTGTACCACTAAGCCTTTTTAACGATATTGAGAAATACCCAGCAACAGTATTAGAAAATGATACTCTTGAAAAAATGATTTCTACTTTTATGGAGATTAGAGATGAAGTCGGTTCAGAAGAGTGCATGGATTATATCCAACCAAAGCCTCTTTCTGAAACATATATAATTTCATTGTTGGTTAGAATTATCGTTCTTTATACTAGAGCAAGCAAACGAGAAGTCAATACAACTCAAGAAAACAAAGAAGTTGAAACTATAAGTTCAATTCTTAGGTATATGTATTCACATTTACAAGAAAAAGTCACATTAAGTAAATTATCTGCCCTATTTTTTATGAGTGAACAGACCATTACTAAGCATTTACAAATTTATATAGGTTATACATTTTCTGAACTATTAAATCAAATGAGGTTAAATAAAGCAATAAACTTCTTAATTTGCTCCGATTTAACTCTTCAAGAAATAGCCTATTTTGTAGGATATACAGACGCTTCGCATTTTATTAAAACTTTCATTTCTAAAATAGGTGTATCTCCAACAGAGTTTAGAGAAGTATATCAAAAGGATGAACAAATAGTAAGAACTAAGGAGTCTTATGTAACATTTAAGGTATTAGATTATATTCATAATAATTATACAAATGAAAATATTTCTGTTGTTGGTGTAGCAAAAGAATTTGAAATCTCAACTACAGAGCTAAATCGAATCACTCTGTATCAAGTAGAAAGAGACTTTGATGAATACGTTGAATGGCTTAGAATCAATAAAGCAAAAGAATTACTTACAACAACTAATGAAACTATTACAGATATTGCAATTGAAGTCGGTTTTAATACAATACGAACTTTCCAAAGATCATTTAATAGACTAACAGCCGTGACAGCAAGTGAGTTTAGGAAAAATAACAAATATCAGAACTTTGATGGTAAAATAATTGAAAACAATTAATTTGTTCAAATTTTATTTATTAGAAGAAGATACAGTTTTGAATCTTTACCAAACTTCATTTATTATAATTTTTGCCAAATTTGAAAAATTTGATAGTATAGTTATGAATACAATTAATCTGTTGTTAATCGTTACGAATAATTTACTATCCGTTTCGCTATATAACAGAAATAAAAAGGAGAGAAAAATGACAAAATTTATATCAGAACAATCTTTTTGGGAATTATTTCCAGATGCAAAATTAGGAGTTCTAGTTGCTAAGGGGTTAGATAATTCAAAAGAATCTAGTCCAGAAATAGTTGAAGAATTAAAGAAATCAAATATTGATGCTGCAAACTTTGTAATGCTAGAGCCTATCAGTGCTAATCCAGCAGTTGGCGTATGGAGAGAAGCTTTTAAAAAATTCAAAACTAAGAAAAAAGTTCGTTCAAGCATCGAAGCTTTATTAAAAAGAGCACAAGGTGGTAAACCTGTTTCAAGTATAAATCCTCTAGTAGACATTTATAATACTGCGTCTCTAAAATTTGGCCTTCCATGTGGTGCTGAAGATTTAGATAAATTTGAAGGAGACTTAAAATTGGGTATTACACAAGGTGGTGATGAGTTCTTTGCACTTGGAGATGATAAAGTTACTGAAACTCTTGAAGGCGAATTATGCTATAGAGATGACAAAGGTGCAGTATGCCGTTGCTTAAATTGGAGAGATTGCCAAAGAACAATGATTACAGAAGATACTAAGAACTCTTTTATCATAATGGAGTCTGTAGATCCTTCAAGACACGAAGATTTAGTAGAGGCAATCAACTTCCTAGAAGAAAACATTAAGAAACATCTTGGTGCAGAAGTTACCAAATATTTCTTAGACAATAATAATACTGAAATTGAATTATAAAACATAATATTTTCAAAAAAAATTCTTACTATATATAAAATTAAAAACACTTAATATATGATAAAATGATGTTATAGACGTGTCTATAACATTATTTTTTTATTTAAAAATCTTAAACCAAGAGGCCAAAATGAATATACAAATCAAACATTTCAATGAATTAAATACAAAAGAATTATTCGATATTTTAAAATTTAGAGTAAAAGTTTTTATAGTTGAACAAAAATGTTGCTATCAAGAAATTGATGATTATGACAAAGAATCCTATCACATATTCTCATACGAAGATTGCGATTTAATAGCTTATGCAAGAGTCTTACCAAAGGGTCTAACTTTCGATGAAGTGTCAATCGGTAGGGTTTTAAGTAAATATAGAAAAAGAGGAAATGGTACAAAAATTATGCAAGCCGCTATGGATACCGCAATTGAAAAGTTTGATGCCGATAAAATAACTATAGAAGCTCAAACTTACGCTAAGAAACTATATGAAAATTTGGGATTTAAGCAAATATCTGATGAATTTTTAGAAGACGGCATACCTCATATTAAAATGGAATGGAATAAAATATAATTTTCTAATCAAAATGAATATGAATAGTTTTTAATTTTTCAATACAACGAATAATATTGAATTTTCAATAAAAATCTAAATAGAAGAATTGTTAAAATAAGCATATCATCAATATATAAAACTTAACAATTCTTCTATTTACCATTAAATTATTATTTTTCAACCTTAGAAAATTCTATAAACCAATTATTTCCTATTCCTACATTATAAGCTTTTGCAAAATTACCTTGATTTATAGCAAGTGCCATTCTATAAAGGCTATTTACATATATTACAGATTCTCCAATATATACATCTTGAAAACTTCTTCCATATTTAACCCTATTATTAAATGCGACTCTATTTTTAATAATCTTTTTTAATTTCATACTTTAAACTCAAATAATCTACCAAACTTCTCTTAACATATACCTCTATTTATGCTATAATACATACGTCTATTTATGAAATAAATAAGGAAAGAAGGTAAACAAAATGGGAAGAGCTCACGAAGTGCGTGCTGCATCTATTGCTAAGACACAAGCATTCAAAACAAAATTATACTCAAGATTTGGAAAAGAAATTTATATAGCAGCAAAGAGCGGTGAACCAGATCCGGAAATGAATCTAACCTTAAGAAGAAAAATTCAAGAAGCTAAATCCAATCAAATTCCAGCAGATGTAATTAAAAGAGCTATTGAAAAAGCTAAAGGTGGTGAAGTTGAAAATTACCAAGAAGCTCGTTATGAAGGGATTGGACCACATAATTCAACATTTATAATTGACTGCTTAACAGATAATACAATGCGTTCTATGACAGATGTCCGTACAGCATTAACAAAAACTAGCGGTTTCAAGATGGTTAATGCTGGCGGGGTTTCATACAATTATGAATCAGTTGGTCTTTTTGAACTTCCATATGAAGATGAAGACACTATGCTTATGACATTACTCGAATCAGATGTTGACGTATATAGCGTAGAGGTTGAAGATGGAGAAATGGTAATCAAAACTTCATTCTCTGATTTCGGGAAAGCCCAAGATGCTATCGAAGAATTAATTCCAGAAGTTAAGTTTGATACATGCGAAACAGCAATGATTCCAAATGAATATGTAAAATTCACAGAAAAAGAAGACATTGATGCATTCAATAAAGTTATGAATATGCTAAACGAAGCCGAAGATGTAAACAAGATTTATCACAATGTGATTATTGAAGAGTAAAATATCAAAGACCTGCAAATAAAAATTGCGGGTCTTTTTTCATAGTTGTTTTAGCGTTCATAATAAAACAACAAAGAATTCTTGATAAAAGATTAATATTTCAAAACATCGAAACTAAATTCAGGCCAAATTCAAATTTATTTTATCTAAACTTTATTTATAAAATTTTATTTAATTTTAAAAGACAATAATATTTCCAAAAGGCTTATTTTCTATATATTTTACTGTAATAATATAATCTAGCTTATTATCATGCTCTTCAAAAGGTAGATTTTCTACTAACTGATTACTAAATGCAAGTCCTACCACAAAAGCATCCGCTCTTAATTTTGGGAGATATCTATCATAATAACCCCCGCCATAACCCAATCTATTTCCAGTATTATCATAGGCAACTAACGGAACAATTGCTAAATCTATTTCTTGAGGATTTATTATATTTGAATTTGACTTATCAGGAATTGATATCCCATATGAATCTTCAATAAATTTACTTTCTTTATTTATAATATATGCTTCCATTGAATTATCATGAGAATTTGTTACAGGAATTGCAACTATTTTTAATCCATCCATAGCATTATCTATTATGCAAGCAGTATCTACTTCACTTCTAAATGAATTATATATAAATATTGATTTTGACTTTTTATATATTTCGCTATTTAATATTGTATTTATAATGATTTCTTCTTCTGTTTTACGGACATCAGATGAAATATTGTCCCTGATTAACTTTAACTGTTTTCTTAATTGGTTTTTCGATTTCATTTTAATTATTAGCCGCCTCTATATCCTTAATTTCATCAACTACTATTGTAAGCGCCAAAATTTCATCTTCATATTCATCTTCAATTATTTCAAGTACAAAAATATCTCTAAAAGTAAAATATTTTTTATATATCCTTCCTACAACACGATTTCTTTCAAAAATTTCAAAATCCATATCCAAGAAATTTCCTCTTAAATTTAAGTCATAATCATCAGATATTAAGTCTATACTTTTCTTAAAGAATGTGAGATTTTGTTTAACTCTTAATACTTTGCCGTCGTCAAATGTGATTATATAGCGTGGTAAAAGTGTTAAAATTTTTCTATCTATAACAAATCCTTTTGTTCCATCAAATTTTCTAACATGTACTGTATTTCCGATAAATTTAAAATCTTGATCAACTTGATAAACAGCATTTCCAGAATCATCATAAACTTCATAATGGTCTGTTATCTTAAATATTTTTTGTTGCAGATATAATTTGTGCATAATTTTCTCCTATTAAAGATTGAACAATCTATACTTATATAAATAGTAATACCCTTTTTTAGTCAATTCATTAATAAAATAAATAATTATTTCGATAATGCATGAAATAATTTATTAAAACAAAACCTAGCTTTATTTTAACAAATATTACTATACATTTTGAAATTTTGATTTTGTATACCACTTTTTTTATTGAGTTTTACTATACATTTTTAAAAATAGTTTTTGTATACCACTTTTTTAGTTTATTTGAAAGCTTTCCTTACTATATATTTTAAATTATCTCTTTTATATAGTAAATTCTTCAAAAAATTATGGGGCATATTTTAAATTATCCCTTTTGTATAGTAAAATTTTCAAAAAATTATGGTATACATTTTAAATATTTTCATTTATATGGTAAAAATCGTCTTTTAGGATGTATTTTCAATAAATTGAATTGTATAAAATAAGAAACTATCAAATAAAGTAACCCCAAAAAGTTGTCTGAAAACAACTTTTTAGGGTTAGTATCATTTTTTGCGGTAATTTTTAATATATTAAATTTTATTCTAATTCCTATAATACAGCAAGTAGCACAAAGTTCAATATAAATAGTCCTGCAACTACCCATATAATTGGATGTGTTTCTTTTGCTTTACCTCTAATTGTTTGCACTAAGCAGTGGAATATGAAACCGGTAGCTATACCGTATGAGATGCTATATGAAAGCGCCATAAATGCTGCTGCGAAGAATGCTGGTATTGCTTGGTCAATATCGTCCCATTTAATATCTACAAATGAAGCAATCATCAAGAACCCAACTATAATTAAAGCTGGTGCTGTTGCTTGATTTGGAATAGCTGAAATGTATTTTGCAAAGAATGCACTTAATACGAAACAGATAGCTGTTACTACTGAAGTAAGCCCTGTTCTTCCACCAGCACCAATACCTGCTGCTGATTCTACATATGTAGTTGTATTTGAAGTACCGAATATTGCTCCTATTGATGTAGCAGTAGCATCTGCAAATAGTGCTTTATCCATTTTTGATGAAAAGCCTGGTTTATTTTCTAACACTTTAGCATCTTCTTTTGAGAAAATTCCTGTTCTAATACCTGTACCAATAAATGTTCCTATTGTGTCAAAAGTATCTGACATTGAAAATGCGAATATTGTTATAAGTACTAAAGGTATTTTTGTCATATCAGAAAATAGTGAAGGAAGTCCTTCTCCAGTAAAAATTACACCAAATGTTTGTGGTAGTTGAGAAATTGCTTCAGCAAAACCCATTTCATTAGTTGTAGTAGTTACTCCAAATGGAATACCAATAAGTGCTGTTAAGACTATACCGATAAAGATAGCTCCCTTAACATTTAATAAATAAAGTATGATTGTGATAAATAATCCGATTAAAAATACATATAATCCATTATTGTTTATTGTTGATAGTGATGGTACTCCTGCTTCAAAATTTATAAGTCCTACATTTAAAAATCCTAGATAAGCAATGAATATACCTATACCACCACCAATTGCATTTTGTAAATATTTAGGTATAGCTGTTATAATAACTTTTCTAACTTTAGTAACAGTGATTAAAATATTTATAACACCACAGATAAACACCATTGATAAAGCTTGTTGCCATGTAAACCCTAATTGGAAACATACCGTATACACGAAAAATGCATTTAGTCCCATTCCTGGAGCTTGTGCATAAGGTACATTTGCAACTAAAGCCATAACTAAAGTTCCTATTACAGAAGCAATAATTGTAGCTATAAATACGGCTCCCCAAGGCATTCCCGATTCAGATAATAGCGTTGGATTAACGATTACGATGTATGACATCGCAAAAAATGTTGTAATGCCGGCAATAATTTCTTTAGAAATATTTGTATTATTCTCTTTTAGTTTAAAGAACTTCTCCATAATTCCCTCCAAATAAATTTTAAAATCTTCATACGAAAATTTTAATACATTAGAATTATATAATAAACACGAACTATAATCAATAAGATGTTTTTATAGTTCGTGTTTTGTCAAATCAATTTTTAAATTGCGTTAATAATATTCCAAAATCGTACCAGTTTTCATTACTAATTGTCTTTTATCTATATCCATATATTCAATTTGTACAAGTGATTTTGCTTCCACTTTTTGCACTAAATCCTTATCTTTGTATTCACAGAAAACATAAGCTGAAACTATCTCTGAATCGAATATTTCAACAAGAGAAGCAAGCCCGTTTAAGGTTCCACCACCTCTAAAGAAATCATCAACTATTAAAATTTTAGAATTCGGTTTTATGCTATTTCTACCAACTTCCATATTCTTAACCAAATTTGGACTTGATTGTGATCTATATTTTACAGAAACTGTTGAGCCTTCTGTAATTTTAGTTTCTTTTCTTGCGATTACAATAGGAATACCAAGTTCATAAGCAATTGCTTGTGCTATAGTTACTCCCTTTGTAGCAATTGTAAATACATAATCAATTTCATCAAATTTATGTATACTAGCGATTATACGTCCAATTTTTTTAAGATAGATAGGGTTTGCAATAATGTCAGATAAATAGAAATATCCGCCAGGAAGTATTCTCTCTGGATTATTTAAACCATTTATTATTTCATCAATATCCATTTTTACTTGTTCATTAGAAATATCTGTAATATATCTTACTCCTCCATTTACACCTGCAATTGTCTCAACTAGACCGGATTTATTTAATTCAAAAGTTTCTTTTATTATCGCAATATCTTCGCTAATAGAAGATTTTGCACAATTAAACTTTTCAGTAAACTCTCCTAATGAGATTATTTTATTTGGATTATTTAATAAAGTTCTTGTCATTTCGACAATTCTCGCGCTTCTTTTCATTAAATCAACCTCTTTTACTAATATTAAATAATATTATAAATGAAATGTTCGTGTTTTTCTATTCTTTTTCTGAATTACTTTTTGTCATGCTAAATACCATACATGAAACAAATATAAACAAACTAAAAAGAATAATATATTTAATGTAAAATCCATTTAAATCTTCAATTACACTCTTTACAAGAACAACAGGGTTTAACACATCCCATGAATTAAATCTCAAAAATCTTCCTATATATATTGCTATCCCTGATAAAACAGATAAAACTGCTATTATTACTGTTTTTTGCCATGTGTTTTTAAATCTTTTAATAAATTTATCTACATTTTTAAGGCCTGAAAAAAATCCAAATGTGCTAACCAGAAATAGATTTACAATTTCCATCCAATTTGTAATATCTTCTACATAAGTAGCACTAGCATATGGATTTTCAAAAAAGTAAAACTCAAGATTTTGTATATGAATTAAATCCGTAACTGTATAAAAAGCATTTGGTAAAAATAGTATCCATGCTAAAATCGTCAATATTTTTAAAATGTTTTTATTTGTTTTCTTCTCAATTTTCAATATCCAAAATGGTATAATTGCAAGGAACATATTCCATATTAAAAATATATGCAAAAAATTTCCAGAAAGCAAAAAAGTAGCAATAGAAAATAATCCTATTATTCCGATAATCAATATTTCTCTATTTAATTTCATAAATCCCCACTAAAAACTTAATTTACAATTTTTTCTTTTAAGTTCTCTAAACATAATAAAAATCCCAATGGCTAATAACAACAATGAAATTAACTTATATGGAAGCCCTTGATATGGTAATGCTACAACAGAAAAAGATATTCCAAAGACTGCTAAAAATGAAATAACACAAGGAGTGCATCCATAAGTAAGTATTCCAAATATTATAGACAGAAAACTTAAATTATCCCCCTTTGTCTTTATACCTTTTTCTTTAAATACATATTCACTCAGACTTATCATAAATGCTGACATACCAGCCATTATAAAATTAAGCAATATATTTATCAAAACAAGCCAAAAACCATGACTTTTCGCCATTTCGCTATATCCCATATTTAAATAATCTAGGATAAAATAAAGCATAGAAAATAGCACAAAACTTATAAAAAAGTATTTTTTATTTAGTTCTTTAATTTTCATAATCCCTCTTTTCTTGGTATGATATACTAAATGTTTTATTAAAACTCTGTTTTATTTACTTTATTAATACAAGAATAACATATTTTTAATAGATAATGTTATATTTAGTATTATGTTTACTAGAAATTACAACAATAAGTAATATTAATATTCATAAAATATAAATATATCTATATTGAAAAAACTATTTTTTTGTTATAGTATAAATTCATGTTCTAAATATGAATATTATGGAGGTATGCTTTAAGCGAATCTATTATGTTAGGAAAATTTATTGCATTTGAAGGACCAGATGGTTCTGGAAAAACAACTATTTTGAATAATGTTGAAAATTTTTTAAAAGAAAATAAAATTGATTTTATAATTACTAGAGAGCCTGGCGGAACTAAAATTTCAGAAAAGATTAGAGAGATTTTATTGTCAAATGATAATCAAGAAATGTCTGCAAGAACAGAGGCTCTACTTTATGCAGCTTCAAGAGCTCAACATGTGGATGAACTCATTATCCCAAATCTAGAAAAAGGTAAACTAGTAATAAGTGATAGATATGTTTTAAGTTCTCTTGCTTATCAAGGATTTGGAAGAGAATTAGGATATGATAAAGTTAAAGCTATAAATGACTTTGCTATTAATAATCTAATTCCCAACTACACATTCTTTTTCAATGTAGATCCTATTACGGTATTAAAAAGAAAAAGAAATAATTTTGTAACTGATAGATTAGAAAATGAATCTACTTCATATCACAATAAAGTATATGAAGGATATCAAGAAATTATGAGAAAAAACAAAGATAATTTAATCATTATTGATGCTTCTAAATCTATTGAAGAAGTTACTGAACAAACACTAGAAAAATTAAAATCCATACTAAATATTAATTAAAAGGTGATTTATGAAATATAAATGTCTTATACTTGATCACGACGATACAATCGTAAATAGTACTGAAAGTGTAAATTATGTTTCATTTACAAATGTACTTTCTAAAATTCGTCCAGATATTAAAATTACTTTAGATGATTTTTTTAAATTAAATTTTGACCCTGGTTTTTTGTCTATGTGTTACGATGTTTTCAATTTCAACGAAAAAGAAATGGATTATCAAGTAAATTACTGGAAAAACTTTATTAGCAAACACAATCCAGATATTTTTGATGGAATAAAAGAATTTTTATGGGACTTTGTAAAACAAGGCGGTTCAATATTTGTAATCTCTCATTCTATGGGAAAAGACATACTAAGACATTACAAATATCACAATCTTCCAACGCCAACAGCCGTATATGGGTTTGAGTATGAAGAGTCAAAAAGAAAACCAAATATTTGGCCCGTAGAAGATATCATCAAAAACCACAATTTCAATAGATCTGAAATGCTTATGGTTGATGACCTAAAACCTGGAAAAATTATGGCAGATAATGCAGGCATAAGTTTTGCTGCTGCAGGATGGGCTCACCAAGTACCAGAAATAGTAAACTACATGAAACAAGAAGTCAACTATTACTGTGAAAAAGTTGAAGATTTAAGAAAACTAATTTTAGGATAAAATTAGTTTCCTTTTATTTAACAATTACTATATATTTTACTGACCTTTAATAAAAAACCAGAGATAAAGTTTTAAATAGTGAACTGACCTCCTCTAAGTTGGTTTTAGGTCCAACTTTTTGGGGTCAGTTCAAATCTCTATATTTTTTGTTTTTTAAAATATATATTAGTAAGATAGCTACGATGAAATAACATATTATTTCAAAACTATTTATCCAATTCATTGTTTCTCTTTAATTAGCGGAATTTTTCTTAATTATAAATTCTATTATAATTGAAATTATCACAATTACTATTATGGAACTTACCCATATTACCCATAAATTATTTGTTCGTCCCCCACCTAAATCAGTCCCATTTTTCTGGAATGTAAGGGCTATTATAAATCCTATTGGATATGAAATAGAAATAATATAAGGTATTATCTTTACTTTAGTTAAAGCACTAGCTATGATTGCAATAAATACACACAAGAACAAAATCAAAGGCAATTGTTTCATACCATGAATGTCAAATAAAATATATCTAACAATGATGAATGAAAAAATTAATATAATTGATGGAATTAAAATAGACTTGTTTATTTTTTTCATTTACACCTCAACAATAAGGACTTCCTCTTCTCCAGCTGAAATTTCATTTTCTATCTTTCCATTACTAAATAAAGCAGCGCCACCTCTTGCAATATTGTGACTTTCTTTATCCAAGCAATGTGAATTAACATATAAAACTTTATTTCCACATTTTTTAGCTTGTTCTGAATATTCATATTTTATAGTGTCATTCCATTCTTGGAAGTTAAAGTCTGTATACACAGGCCACAAAACTATGTCATTATTTAAGGCCTTCATTTGAATGCAATTTTCTTCATACCATAAATCACCACACAAGGCTACTGAAATAGATTTGTTTAAATAATTAAATTTTCTAAAAGCTTCACCTTCACAATAGTGGAAATCTGCAATTGGCTCTTTCCAACCTACAGATACTCGTCTATAATTATCTAAAATTTGTGCATCTTTATCTATTGTTAGCTGACTACTGTATATTTCATAACCACTTTTCTCTATATATCCAAAGGAAATAGCTACTTGATATTCTTTAGCTAAATCTTTAATTTCTTTTATATAAGATGATTCTACATTTAAAGCTATTTCTTTATCTTTTAAATATTCCCAAGTCAGACAGTCAAAACCTTGTAGAAAACTTTCACCAAACACAAGCAAATCAACTTCTTTATAATATTTTTTTACAATATCTTTTATTCTTCCTAAATTATATTCTATATCGTTAGTTATGAAACCTACAGCAGCTAAAGCTATTTTCATATAAAATACCTCATATCATTAAAAAAAATAATTTCTTTTTACCTTTTTCCTAAAATCTTGTTTGATTTATCAAGAATATTACAACTTAAAAATAATCCCCAAAGCAGCTCCACAAGCAATGATAGCTACAGGATGAATCTTTTTATATTTTCTTAAAATAAATAGAAAGGCAGCAAAAATTGCAATTTCAACATATTTGAATATATCAATAAAATTTCCTGTTTGCTTATATGCTTCAACATTAAATAAAGTTAAGACCATAACTGAAAACATAGCTCCAAAAATCAAGCCTGCTGTTGCTGGTCTTAGCATTTCAAACATATCCCCTATTGTCTTATTTTCTTTGAATTTAGATATTATTTTGGAAATAATGAGGACTATAATGATTGCAGGAGTAATCAAAGAAAGGCTTGCAAGTATAGCACCAGGAATCCCATAAGCCTTGTAACCAGCATAAGTTGCACAGTTTATTCCAATCGCTCCAGGAGTTGACTCTGAAACTGCTATCATATCTAAAAGCTCTTCTGTTGTAAACCAATCATATTTTTGAGCCATTTCTTGTAAAAAAGGTATCGTTGCAAGTCCACCTCCAA
>JAEZZB010000119.1 GCA_023442495.1 Bacillota bacterium | reverse complement strand
ATCTTTTATTTTATATTCTGAAACGATGGATTTATCTAATCTTATAACGATTAAATCGTTTAACGCCTTTAGTATTGAAAGTTTACTGGTTTCATCTTCTGTTAATTCGTCTTCTGAATTGACAAATTTTCTAATTTTATAAAGGTATTTTATTTCATCAATTTTATCCTTAGGAATTTCCTCACCCGCTTCTAATGTCGAATATCCGATTAAAATTTTCTTGGCTAAATCAAAATATGTTTGTTTCTTTGATAATTCAACCTCTTCATCAATAGTATATGGTAAACCCTCAAGAACCTTAAATGCTATTGAGCCCTCTTCCATTTCTTTAGCTAAAATAATTTCTTCTTCCTTAGATAAAAGGCTTAATTTACCAATTTCTTTAAGATACATTTTAACGGGATCATCCACAAATACACCCTTAATATCGGTTAGATTAGTATCTTCTTCACCATCTTCATCGTCTAAGTCTGTTGTATCATCAATGCTATCATAATCTATTTCATTCAAATCTGATTCTAACTCTTCATATCCATCTTTTAATAAATCAATATCACTATCTGTTAATTCTTTTCTTATTTTTTCTATTAAATCATCATCTAATGTTGAGAAACCTTCAATTGACTCTAATTGAGATACTAAAATAGTCCCATTATTGTCTTCAGCTATCGACTTTGCTTCTTCTAGAATAGACAATCTGGTATTTTCTAATTCGATGTCTTTATCTTTCATAATTACCCCCTAAGTCAATTTCTTTAGTAATTCTTGATACTTATTGATTAATTGATTATTTGAACCATATTTAACTAAATCTTTTTTTACTGATTCTAACTCTTCTCTTAATATTATTTTTTTTATTCTATCAATTATTTCATCAATTATTTCTTCATTATCTGCATTTAGTTTTGCACTTTCATAATTAGAAAATAGATTATGTTTTCTAAATAAATCAGATTCTAAAACACTCTCAGCAGCTATTTTACCTTGATATGCTAAATCAATAGATTTACAAATATTTAATAAATCTTTATCTTTTACAAAATTAAAATATTCTTTTAATTTATTGTAATTATTCTTATTTGTAAGTGAATAAACTAAGATCAATTTTTCTATGTCATAAGTATCATTATTTTTTTTACTTTCATAATCATTTTCTTGAGTACGTAATTTATACCCATTATTAAAATTTTGAAAATTATTATTAAATGTTGATTTACTATTTTGTCTAATCTTATCGTCTACATCTTTTCTAAGAGATTCCGTAGTCACTCCTAAAAATTTTGCAGCTTTATCTATATAAATATCTCTAACTGTATTACCTTTAAATTCGGATAAAAATTTAATTACTTCTTTAATAAACTCGGATTTATTAGGAGTCAAATCTAAAAGTTTTTGTAATTTAAAATCTATAGGATTTGTAGCATTTTTTAATAATTTCTCAAATTCTTTAAGTCCATATTTGTTAATATATTCATCTGGATCCATATTGTCTGGAAATTCTAAAATAGCTAATTGAACATCCATATTTTTAAATATATCAATGGCTCTAAGAGTAGCCTTTATTCCAGCTGTATCTCCATCATATGCTATATAAACTTCATTACCATATCTCTTAACCATTTTTGCTTGTTCTTCAGTTAATGCAGTACCTAAAGTTGCAACAGCATAATCTATCCCTTTATTGTAAAGACCGATAACATCCATATAACCTTCAACTAAAAGAATTTTATTTTGATTTCTTGTCTTATTAATAATATTTACTCCATAAATATTATTACGTTTCTTAAAAATTTCTGATTCAGGTGAATTTAGATATTTTATCTTATTGTCAGTTAATGTTCTTCCACCAAAACCAATTACTTTATTTTTATTGTTTAATATAGGAAATATCAATCTATCTTGAAATTTATCAACAATTCTATTGCTAAATTGACTCACTAGACCAAGTTCTATCATATCTTCATCTTTAACATTTTTTGATTTTAAATATTCATATAGTCCATTATCATTTTTAGCATATCCTAAGAAAAACTTATTTAAAATTCTTTTACTAAGTCCTCTTTTTTGCAAATATTCTTGTGGAAAATCATCTATTAGTAAATTTCTCATATAGAATTTAGCCGCCATTGAGTTTATCTCATAAAGAATATTTCTTTTTTCTATATTTTCTTTTGAAATATAACTTTCTTCTAAAGTCATTCCATATTTATCAGCTAAAAACTTTAATGCATCAACATAATTAAGATTTTCAATTTTCATTATAAATGAAATTGCATCTCCTCTTTCATGGCAACCAAAACAATGAAAATACTCTCTCTCCCTAGAAACGGAAAAAGAAGGTGTTTTCTCATTATGAAATGGACACAATCCTTTAAAACTGGATCCTGTCCTTTTCAAATTTACATATTCAGAAATAATATCTACTATGTCAAGCCTTTCTTTAAGCTCGTCAATTTGATCTTGTTTAATAAATGCCATAAAATCACTTCTAATTTTCTATATGTTCAATAATTTTAGCTGCTGTTTCTTCTATTGTTGATTTAGAAACATCAATAATTACACAACCTAATTCATTATATAATTCTTTCGCATATTCTAATTCTTCATTTATTCTCTCATCAGTAGCATAAGAAGATTCCCCACTTAAACCTAAAGCTATTAATCTTTGATTTCTAATCTCATTTAATTTATCTTTATCGATAATTAATCCAATAATTTTCTTTGGATCTACTTCATATATTTCTTTAGGAATGCTAATTTCAGGTACTAAGGGTAGATTTGCCACTTTATATGATTTATTAGCCAGATATACTGATAAAGGTGTCTTCGAAGTTCTGGAAACTCCAAGTAATACTATATCAGCATCTAGAAATCCTTTAGGATTTTTACCATCATCAAAATTCATAGCAAACTCAATTGCTTCAATCTTGTGGAAATATTCACGATCCAAATCTCTCATCATACCTGATTTCCTATGAGCTTTTTCTCCTAAGAAAGATTCTATTTTCTTAACAGGATCTAATAACAAATCAATTACAATAATATTTTCACTTTCATATGATTTAATCATGTCAACTATTTCTTCAACTATGACAGTCATAAAAACTATTGTTTTTTCTTCACCTAGTCCTTCAAATATATTATCACATTGATCTACACTAGTGATATTTGAGAATCTCTTTCTATTAAAAACTATTTCTGGAAACTGAATAGTAATAGCATTTGCTAATTGATTTACAGTTTCACCAGTAGAGTCCGAAATAACAAATAAATTTATCATAAGCCCTCTCTATCTTATTATCTTAGTTGGATTAAAGATTTTTCTTATTCTCTTGTCTACACTTTTAATCATTGCAAGTCTTACATTCTTAACATTTTCATCATCAGTCATTATATGAGTATTATCTAAATATTTATCCATTTCATATACTATCTCATCTAATAAATTGAATGCTTTTTCAAATGCATCCTCGTTACATGCATTATCTACATCTTCTAGTTTGTATAACTGATTATATATAAACTGATCTTCATCTTGCAAATAATCGGCAGTGATTTCATCCGTAATAGCATTATTTGCTATATTCACCACTCTAATGTATTTATTTAGATTTTGATTAAATGATTCTTGAGCTTTATTTCTTTGTTCTATTACTTTCAATTTTTGATACATTTGATAAATATTCAAATTTTTTTGCTCAATTATAGAATCTACAAAATCGTATTTATGTCCCTCATCAATAAGTAAATTTCTAAATCTTGCTCTTATAAAGTCATCGACCTTTTGATTAGTTGATTCAAAATCAAAAGTTTCACCGAACATATCGACATAGATATACAGAGCTTCTCTAATCATATTCTTCAAATCTAAATTTATATTAAATTTCATTAAAATATTCAATATACCAATTACAGCTCTTCTTTGTCCATACGGATCTTGTGATCCAGTTACTTCGATACCTAATGAATATAGTCCTACAATGTTATCAAGTTTATCAGCAATAGATAATATACGTCCACTTGTTGTCTTTGGAAGTTCTCCACCTGCTTTAACTGGCATGTATTGTTCTTCTATTGCTGTAGCTACTAATTGTGACTCTTCACTTTCTTCTGCAAAAATTCTACCCATCACTCCTTGTAATTCAGTAAATTCTATTACAGTACTTGTAACTAAATCTGCTTTAGATAAATACGCAGCTCTAGAAGAAATATTAATAGCCTCTTGACCAGACATAATATCTTCACCTATTAATTCAACTAATCTTTGAAGTCGATGTGTTTTATCTAGCATATTTCCAAGACCATCATGATAGCTTAAATTTTCAAGTTCTTTTACATAATCTTCCAGTTTAACTTTTAAATCTTTTTCATAAAAGAATTTGGCATCTTCAAGCCTTGCAACCAATACTTTTTCATTTCCTTCTATTACATTTTCTATACCCTTTTCATCTCAATTTCTCACAGAAATAAAATACGGTAGCAAATTATCTCCATCTTCAACGGGGAAATATCTTTGATGATCTTTCATAGGAGTTATAATTACTTCTTTTGGTAATAATAAATATTTTGAGTCAAATTCTCCAATAAATGGTGTTGGATATTCATTTATATGAATGATTTCTTCTAATAAATCTTCATCTTCATGATATGCTCCACCCTTTTCTCTGGCAAGTCTATTTATTCCTTTGAGTATCATTTTTCTTCTTTTTGATTCGGACACTATAACATAATTTTCTTCAAGTTTTTGTTCGTATTCATCAATTGAATTTATTAGTATATTGGACTTACCCAAAGTTCTATGTCCTTTAGTAATATTAGATACTTGAATACCCTCTAAATTAAATTTTAGAACTTTATCATCAAGTAGTGAAACTATCCATCTTATAGGTCTTAAAAATTTTATATTTTTTCCACCCCATCTCATTTGACGAGGATTTGAAATATTTTTTATTATACTTGGAATTCCATTTGTAAGTACTTCACTAATTGATTTTGTTTTCTTTTTAATATATGCATAAATGTATTCTTCACCATTTAACTTTTCTATTACTAGATCTTTTTCTTCAAGATTTTTAGATTTCATAAATCCTTGTAAGGCTCTTGAAGGGTTTCCTTGTTCATCATATGCTATTTTTTTTGACGGTCCTTTTATTTTTTCTTCTGAATTATCTTCATTTAATCGTATGTTTTTAACTAAAATTGCAAATCTTCTCGGAGTACTATTTATTGTGATTTCATCGTATAAATAATTGTTTTCAATTAAAAGTTTATCAATTCCATTATTAAACTGCTCTTTTGTCTGCTTGATGTATTTTGCTGGAAATTCTTCAACTCCAACTTCAAGTAAATACCTATTCATTATTCTCACCTTCTCCTAACAATGGGAAACCTAATTCTTCTCTTTTTTCAATATGATTTTTTGCTACTTGTTTCGCTAAATCTCTTACCTTCAAAATATAACTATTTCTTTCTGAAACAGAAATAGCTCCTCTTGCATCTAATACATTAAATACATGTGAACATTTTAGTGTATAATCATAAGCTGGTAATACTAACTTCAATTCGTTTAGTCTATTTGCTTCTTTTTCATACATTTCAAATAAATCAAATAGCATATCAACATCAGCTGCTTCAAAGGAATATACTGAATTTTCATATTCAGCAATCTTGAATAAATCTCCATATTTTATATCATTATTCCATAATAATTCATAAACTGAGTCGACATTTTGAATATACATCGCAAGTCTTTCAATACCCATTGTAATCTCACATGATTCAATATCTAAAGGAATTCCTCCAATTTGTTGGAAATAGGTAAATTGAGTTATCTCCATTCCATCTAACCAAACTTCCCAGCCTACTCCCCATGCTCCAAGTGTAGGTGATTCCCAATTATCTTCAACAAATCTTACATCATGCTTTGTTAAATCAATTCCTATTATTTCTAATGATTTAAGATATATATCTTGAATATTATCAGGAGATGGTTTTAAAATCACTTGTAATTGATGATGTTGATATAGTCTATTAGGATTTTCTCCATATCTTCCATCCGATGGTCTTCTTGAAGGTTCTACATATACGGTCTTCCATGGTTCTGGTCCCAAAGCACGTAAAAAAGTATGTGGACTCATTGTTCCAGCACCTTTTTCTATATCATACGGTTCTAGAATTATAGCACCTTGATCCGCCCAATACTTTTTTAATTTTTCCATCATATCTTGTAAATGCATAAATCCTCCATTAATTTATACCTATTATTTTTGTAACCATCTTGTATGAATCTGGTATATTTATTCCTGTATTGTAAATAATAAAATCTATAAGCAATTTAGTAATTTTCTTTTCGTAATTACCAGTATTTATTATAAAAATATTTTCGTATACTTCCAATAATATTTGACATAAATAATTATATTCATCTAGCTTTAGTGCGATTGAATTAAAATCTCTATCATCTTCACATAGAATTCCACCCTTATCATTAGAAAAATATATTTGAGTAAATTTATTCTTTCCACATATTACACAATTAAATAGCCTTGGCTTATATCCTATCATTGATATGTACTTTAGTAAAAACATATTTAATATCAAAATTGTTTTTTCTGATTCTTCTAGATATTTCAATGTTTTCTTCAATAATAAATAGACTATTTCATTTTTTTCATTTTTAATAGACGTGTTTTCAATTATATCAAAAAATAATTGTGTTATATATATTTTACTAATATCTTTTCTTAATTTAAAATTACTAGTAATTATTTCACCATCCTTAAGATAGTAGAAATCATGTGATTTATTAAGTTCAAAATTTACAATAGTAAATGGTGATGCAAGATTTTGCTTTTTTGACTTAGGATTTTTAACCCCCTTAGCCATTACTGAAATAATGCCCTCTTCAAGAGAAAAAACAGTTAATATTTTACTTGTTTCACCATAATCTATTGATCTAAAAACAATTGCCTCTATATTATATGTATCCAAAATCTTTAACCCTTGAATCTTTTTTACGCCAATCTTTAGCAACTTTTACCCATATCTTGAGATTCACTTTTGAATCCATAAGATTTTGAATATCTAATCTAGCTTGTGAACCTATTTTTTTAAGCATAGATCCACCTTTTCCAATAACCATACCCTTATGAGAATTTTGCTCAACATAAAGATTTACTTCAATATCTAAAATATCTTTATCTTCTCTTTTCTTGATTGATAGTACTTCAACAGCTATACCATGTGGTATTTCATCATACATATTTAATAGTGCTTTTTCTCTAACTATTTCTGCTACAATATTCCTTTCTGGTTGATCTGTAATATAGTCAGAAGGATAATACATAGGACCTTCTTCAAATATTTCATAGATAGCATCAAAATATTCATCGAAATTTTTTTCTTCTAGTGCAGAAATAGCTATCACTTTTTCAAATTTTCCAAGATTTTCAAATTTTTTCTTTAAATCATCGATTTGTTTTTGATTATCTGCCAAATCAATCTTATTTATTAATAATATTATTTTAGTATCTACATCATCTAAAGTCTCTAAAATATATTGATCCAATTTACCAATATCTTCGCTTAAATCAACCATAAAAGTTATCAAATCCACTTCATTAAGTGTTGACTTTGAAACACTTAGCATATAGTCGCCAAGTTTGTTTTTTGGGTTTTGTATTCCTGGTGTATCTAAAAATATCGCTTGCATTTTTTCATCAGTATACACCATTTGTATTTTATTTCTAGTTGTCTGAGGTTTGTCAGAAATAATTGATATTTTTTCTCCAACTAATCCATTTAATAATGTTGATTTTCCAACATTTGGTCTTCCTATTACTGTTACAAATCCTGATTTAAACATAACACTCCTATAAATAACTACTAAATAAAATAACTGCCACTAAAACACCTAAAGCAGCACCTATTATCACTTCTCTTTTTGTATGTATCCCACTTTCATATCTTGATTCAGCTACTAATATAGCAAGTGCGAATAATAACAATGTAACAACAAAATCATTTGATATAATAGCACCTATTGTCGCTATATTAAATCCCAATGCTGAATGTCCTGAAACAGAGCCTCCAAATAAATGAGTAGTATCTTTTTTGTAAAATATACCTTTTAATAATAATACTAATATTAATATTAAGGCTATTGATAATACTGCTAAATGCTCTTTATTTTTTATTACTCTTTCTATTACTGTATTACCAGCTAAAATCAATTTAACTTTTGGATAGATTAGCAAATATCCTACAATAATCGCATTAATAGCAGTTAAAAAAACAGCTCCAGCAGAAATATCCTTAACTCTTTTTGCCATTGTGTGATATTTATTATTCGTAACTAAATCAGTTAAAGTTTCAATAGCCGTGTTAAATAATTCAGCACAGAGTACTAATACTATAGTTGTTGCTACAATAATTAGCTCAATCCTTGTAAAATTCAAGAAAAATGATACTGCCAAAACAGCAATTGCTAATATAATATGTATTATCATATTTCTTTCAGAACTTATACTCTGAATTATTCCATTTATAGCATTATTGAATGAATCAACTAATTTACTATTATTTTTTATTTTTTTGCTTTCTTCATTGTCATAAGGTTTCATTTAAATATACCTAATTTTTTCATTATTTCTTTTTCTTTAGTACGCATCTCAATTCTATCATTTTCTTCAATATGATCATAACCAAGTAGATGTAAAAGAGAATGTACAGTTAAATATACAAATTCCCTTTCCTCGCTATGACCAAATTCTTCAGCTTGTTCAATTACTCTTTTTGAACATATAACAATATCTCCAAGCATACCTTCAGATGGAATCTCATATTTTTCAAATAGGGGAAAACTTAGAACATCTGTTACACTATCAACTCCCCTATACTCATTATTTAATTTTTTTATTTCTTCTTCATCTACAATAGATATGGATATTTCATAATCATCTCCATAATCCAAATGATTAAGTGAAGTTTTTATAGCTTCTTTTATTTTTTCTTCAAAGTTTTCTTCAAGTTTCAATTCATTATTTTGATTATCTATT
>JAEZZB010000112.1 GCA_023442495.1 Bacillota bacterium | reverse complement strand
TTGCTGTACCATTTATACTTGCTTTATCTACTGGTGTATCTAAGTTAAAAAAGGATAGTATTGCAGGGGAGACAGACTCATTTGGACTTGTGGCTCTTGCATCTTCTGGAGCTATTATAGGAGTGTTATTATTAGATTTATTTTCTAAAAATAACAAATTTTCAGAAGGATTGAGTATTTCTTTAATACAGACAAATTCGGTTTTTGGACCGTTTTTACAAATATTGCCAAGCCAGGTTTTAGAAGCTTTGATATCATTATCTCCAATTTTGATAATATATATAATAATGCAAATATTTATTTTTAAATTATCTAGGAGAGAAAATAGACAGATAATAACAGGATTTATTTTTGCTTTTGTAGGACTTGTAATATTTTTAACGGCTGTAAATGCAGGTTTTATGGATGTTGGCACTATTATTGGAGAGGGCTTTATATCTATACATAAAGAAGCTTGGTTGATATTTATTTCATTTGTTATAGGAGTTGTAACTATACTTGCTGAACCAGCGGTATATGTACTAACTAGACAAATAGAGGAAGTTACTAGTGGTTATGTCAAGAAAAATGCAGTTTCTATTTGCTTAGCTTTAGGTGTTGGGATTGCTATAAGCTTATCTGGACTAAGAATAATAATTCCAAGTTTGAAATTATGGCATATATTACTTCCTGGGTATATATTAAGTATTATATTATCCTTTATAACGCCTAAACTATTTGTAGGAATTGCATTTGATGCTGGTGGTGTTGCAACTGGCCCGATGACTGCAACATTTATACTTGGATTTATTCAAGGGGCAGCAAATATTTCTGACACTGCAAGCTTATTGATAGATGGATTTGGGATGATTGCACTTGTTGCTATGATGCCAATTATCACTCTACAAATTTTAGGAATAATATTTAAATTAAAGTCTAAGAAAAAAAATAAAGATAGAGAAGAGATTGGAGGTTCTAATGCAGGATAATGTATATGAACTTGTTCATGTGATTGTTAATAAAGGTAAAGCTTCAAAAGTTTTGAGCTTGGCAAAGAAGCATGGAGCAAGAGTTGGTACTATATTTCTTTGCCATGGAACCGTAAGTAATAAAATATTAAATTTCTTATCCATTTTTGAAAGAGATAAGGAAATGCTTACTTTGATTCTTAATCGTGAAGAAGTAAATAATTTAATTCCTATATTAATCGAAAAATTTAATTTTAATAAACCGAACACAGGAATAATATTTACTACCAGAATTAATCAGATTCAAGCATTTAATAGAGAATATAATGTTGATAATGAAGGAGTCAATAACCCTATGTATAAATTAATCACTACTATAGTTGAAAAAGGAAAAGGCGAAGATGTTGTAGAATCTGCAAATAATGCTGGTGCAAGAGGTGCTACAATATTAAATGCAAGAGGTGCTGATTCAGAAGAAATTATGAAATTATTCAATATGGAAATTGAACCAGAAAAAGAAGTTGTCATGATGATTGTAAAAGAAGATAAGTATCAAAACATTGTAAATGCCATTAATTCTGATATGGAAATTAATAAAATTGGTGCCGGCATTATATTTGTACAAGATATTGCACATGCATATGGTTTGCATGAAGATGCAAATTAGTTAAAAATTTACTTTTGTGGTAATTTATGATACTTAATGTATAATTTAAATGAACACGTAAATCAAAATAATAGAAAGGGAGTATTATGGGAAAATATTCAGACAAATTAACAAAAGAACAAAAGTTGGATATGTTGAGATTAATGGAAGAAAGCAGACATTTCGATTTACAACTATCAAAACTTTTCGCAAGAGGTTTAGTAGCAGGTATGACACACTACTCTGTTGGTGAAGAAGCTGCAAATATAGGTGGTATATATGCATTGAAGAAAGAAGATTTAATGTATTCAAACCATAGAGGACATGCGCAAACAATCACAAAAGGTATCGACTTAAAATTAATGATGGCAGAAATTTTAGGAAAAGAACCAGGATATTGTAAAGGTCGTGGTGGTTCAATGCATGTGTTCAATCTTGAAGTAAACAATATGGGATGTAATGGTATCGTAGGTGGCGGACATGGTTTATCTACAGGTGCAGCACTTGTTCAAAAAATGAAAAAGACTGGTAATGTAGTTTTAGCAGCTATGGGAGATGGTGCTTCAAATGAAGGTTCATTCCATGAATGTTTAAACATGGCATCTGCTTGGGACTTACCTTTAATTTTCTACGTAATCAACAATAAATATGGTATTTCAATGGATATTAATGACGCTATGAATGTTGATTATGTTAGCGATAGATCATCAGCTTATGGTATTCCAGGAATCTTAGTTAAAGATGGTAATGATGTTTTAGCAGTTTACGATGCAATGATGGAAGCGATTGAACATGCAAGATCTGGCAAAGGTCCTGTACTTATTGAATCATTAACATATAGATGGTTTGGTCACTCAGCTAGTGATGCTGGCGCATATAGATCAAGAGAAGAAGTAAATTCTTGGAAAGAAAGAGATCCAATTGAAGCTTTCAGAAAAGTTTTATTAGAGGACAAGACAGCAACTGTTGAAGAGTTAGATGAAATAAGAGAAAAAGCTATTGCTGATGTTATGGAAGCAGTTGAGTTTGCTAAAGAAGCTCCATATCCTGATGATTCAGTAGCATTCCAAGATAATTTTGCAGACTAATAAATACGAAAGTGAAGAAAGGATTAAATATGGGAGAAAAAAAAGTAATGCAATTTCGTGAAGCTATTAAACAAGCTATGATAGACGAAATGCGTCAAGATGAAAATGTGTTTTTAATAGGTGAAGACGTTGGTATTTTTGGTGGTGATTTTGGTACTACTGTAGGAATGATTGAAGAATTTGGTCCTGAAAGAGTTATAGATACACCTATTTCAGAAGCAGCTATTAATGGGGCAGCAGCAGGTGCAGCTTCATTAGGTATGAGACCAATAGTTGACGTTACATTTATGGACTTTATTACAATTGCTATGGATGCTATTGTTAACCAAGCAGCTCCAATGAGATATATGTTAGGTGGACAAGTACAAGTTCCTATGGTATTAAGAGCAGCTAATGGTGCTGGTACAGGAGCATCATCACAACATAGTAAAACTTTAGAAGCTTGGTTTACACATATTCCAGGTATTAAAGTTGTTGCACCATCAAATCCAAATGATGCATATGGACTTTTAAGAGCAGCTATAAGAGATAATAACCCAGTTCTTTACTTAGAACCAAAATCTCACTTTGGTATGAAAGGTGAAGTAGATGCTTCAGATGATAATATAGCTACAATAGGTAAAGGAAAGATAGTTAGAGAAGGTAAAGATGTAACTATAGTATCATGGGGTAAAGCTTTTATCTTAGCAGAAAAAGCTGCAGAAGAATTAGCTAAAGAAGGTATTGATGTAGAACTAGTTGATATTATGACATTGATACCATTAGATAACGAAATAATTTTTGATTCAGTTAAGAAAACTGGAAAATTAGTAGTTGTACATGATTCATTCAAAACAAGTGGATTTGGAGGAGAAATTGTTGCAAGAGTAGTAGAATCTGAAGCATTTGATTTCTTAGATGCTCCAATTAGACGTGTGGCTAGTGCAGATACTCATGTGCCTTCAGCACCAAATTTAGAAAAAGCTGTTCAACCAAGTGTAGAACAAGTTAAAGAGGCAGTATTAAAAACAGTTAACAAACAATAGTAAAGGAGAAGCTATGTCAGAAAAAAAATTTAGAGCTACTCCAGCCGCAAGAAAATATGCCAGAGAACATGGCATTGACTTGTCAGAAATTAAAGGTACTGGAGCAAAGGGGCGTGTGCACCTTGATGATGCTACAGAATATAAAGTAAGTGGAAGAATTAAAATTTCGCCACTTGCCCAAAGAATTGCTGATATAGAAGGATTAAACATCGAAGTTATTGAAGGTAGTGG
>JAEZZB010000049.1 GCA_023442495.1 Bacillota bacterium | reverse complement strand
GCTCAATCACAGGTCTTCTATCAATGGCTTTTGATTGTTCTATAAGAGCACCTCACGGCGGAATTTGGGTAATAGGTGTAGTACAAAATCCACTAATGTACTTTGTAGCAATACTAGTTGGTTCAGTGGTTGCAGCAACTATACTTGGATTATTGAAGAAAAAAGTTGAAGCATAGTTTGCAGACAAAAGTCGAATTAGTGTAAATCAAAATAATTAGAAATGGTTCGTTGGGTAATCTGATGTACCATTTTTAATGTTGTCCTATAACTATTAAAACGATATAATTATGATAATGATAAAAGGATGATTGTGGAAAATATTATTGTATTTTCTAATTTGAAAATTTTGTAATATTTATTAAATGATAATGTTTCATTATTTAAACAGTACTTCTTGATAAAGGCGGGAATTTTCAAAAAAAAATTAAATATTAAGTATAAATAATTTTTGGAGTAAATACTAAAAATAATGAAAATAATATTTGAATATTTAGATAAAAAGTATGGGGTGATAAAATGAATAGAGAAAATATGAATTACATTTCTTATTTCGAAAGCAATGACAAAGAAAAGCTACTAAATTTCTTAGAAAATGCAAAATAGGGTGCTGGAAAGTTTCTTGCAAATGTTATTAAGGAAAATACATTTTATGAAAAATATGGAAAGGATGCAAATCTTTACTTCTATATTCAAAATGGTGAACCTATTGAATTTGGCGCGATAGTTGAACAAGATTATATTGAAAGACCAAATCTAAAACCTTGGATTGCACTCATATATGTAGATCCTAAGGCTAGGGGACAAAGATTATCTGAAAAAATGGTTTATTTTTTAGAATCTAAGGCTAAAGAGCTGGGGTATAATCAAGTAAATATTGTCAGTCAGCATAAGGGACTTTATGAGAAGTATGGGTATAATCTTCAAGAAGAAATCTATGATTCAAAACATGATGTGGATTATAGATATAATAAGGAAATTTGAGAAATAGATACTAATTGTTAGCAAAAAATAATTAATAAGACTTTGAATATCAAAATATTCAAAGCAGAGGTGAGAATGTACAATCTCGGACAAACATTTAGAAAAATTAGAAATACGAAAGGTTTAACTTTAGATGAAGTAGCAAATGGAGAGTTTTCTCTATCGATGCTTTCTAAGTTTGAAAATGGTAAGACACAAATAAGTGTAGAAAAACTAAATAAAGCCTTGTCTAATATGCACGTGAGTATTGAAGAATTTTATTATATTGCTAGGGAATTGGAATATGATGAATATACAAAATTTATTTCTGAAATAGATATATTATACTATAATAAAGACCGTGTTGCCTTGAAATCAAGATACGATGCAGAGTTGAAACTTTCTGAAACTAATAAATATGGAAGATTTAATATTCTTAATTCCATTATAATTGCATCAAAAATAAAATTTTTAGATAAATCATTTGAAATAGAAGAGGAACATATTAAAGTATTATATGATTATTTATTTGGAATTGAAGCTTGGGGAGAATATGAAATGACTTTGCTTATAAATGCTGTTGATTTTATGAGCGCAAAGATATATTTACTATATGCAAAAGAAATGTTAAAGAAAGCAGAGTATTTCAAATATATTGGAAATGTTATGAATTTGATACAGATTTCTTTAATACATGGAGTTTCAATCTCTATAGATCAGGATTACGAAGAGGGCGCCAAATATTTTATTGAAAAAGCTAAAGAATATATAAAGGGTGGAAGAGATGTTCATATGATTATTGTATATATTTTTACTGAAGGATATTATTTGACATATAAAGGTAATATTGAAGCTGGTAAGAATAAAGTAAATGAGGCCATTAACATATTTAGAAGAGTAGGCGATATTAAATCAGCTGAATATTATGAAAATGAATATAAAAAGTATTTGGAAGAGCTAAACTAGATATGGGTTAGCTTTTTTTTCTTATATTCAAAAAGTAAAATTTTCTTTGATAGTTTTATATCATATATTTAGTAGCTACAAAATAACTATTAAGGAGACAAAAATGACTAGATTTATTAAAAAGGCAAATAGAATAAAAAAAGAAGCGAATGGAATTATTAAAACTTTGTATTGTGATGTTAGAACATTTCATTGCAAGTAGGTGATGAATGATATTAACAATGTATTGCAAAGTAAATGGCAAAGAATATAAGGATTATAATTCAGAAGAGGAAAGAAAGAAAAAGAAAAAAGAGAGTAAAGAATTTAATATCGAAGATTTTGTAAAAGTGGAGAAGGATGATGAAATCTAATTTTTTCAAATATAGCGAATATGATAAGGAAAAATTACCAGATTTTGGATTTAAAATTCATATATCTTCGACTATTGATAATTATAAAGAAATTACAGATTTATTGATTCCATATTTAGATAATAGAAAAATTGCTTATAAATATATTTATCAAGAAGAGGATATTATATACAATTATTCAATAAAAGAAGATCCGTTTGAATCTGGTAAACTATTTACCATTTATCCTGAAAATAGAGAAGATTGCATAAAAATTTTGGAAGATTTATATGAATATTTACCAAAAGATTTAGACGGTATATATATTTTAAGTGATAGAAATTTTAATGATTCAAATATTATTTTTTATAGATATGGAACAATCAAATTTGATTACAAGAAAACATTAGACGGATTGCCTGTTATATATGGTCCCAATGGTGAAGCTTGGCAAGACTACCCTAAAAATTACTTTGATTTGCCTTTTTGGATAGAAGATATTCAAAGTGAAGAAAAATTCAAAGATAGCTATTTATCTAAGAACTATGAACCGATAGAAGTTTTGAAATATTCAAATGGTGGTAATATTTATAAAGCAAAAGATATTTATGGGAAATTTGTAGTAATTAAGGAATCAAGAGCTAATATTTTGTCTTTCGAAAAGTATTTACACAGAGATACATTAGAAAATGAATATAATCTAATTGAGAATGAAACTAAGTATATTGCTGAATCAATAGAGAAAGTTGAAGAATGGATAAATAGATACTACATTTATCAATATATTGATGGGGAGGATATTTACTATCACTTAAACAAATATGCATTATTTAATTATAAATTGAATGATTTTTCTTGTAATATAAATATGTTTAAAGAATTTGTGAATACAATAGTTAAACTTTTAGAATTAGTTAATTATTTTCATAATAAGGATATAGTGTTAAATGATATTCATTCAAATAATATAATATATTTTGATAACGAAGTTTATTTTATTGATTTTGGTAATTCATATCTATATGAAGAAAATCAACCTTTTTCAATATATAATGAAACTTGTTTGAAAGAGTGGACTAGTATTGATGGCAAGCTTTCTGATATTAAAAAGCTTGGAAATTTAATCTTATATTGTATGGCTAAACTTCATATAAAAAATGAAAGAGAAATAGATAAAAATATTTCTTTGTTAAATGATTTATTGAAGATTCATGGAATAGAATCAAATTTACATATACTTATAAAAAAACTACTTGAAAATGATATTAATTTAGAAGAAGCAATTAACTCGTTTAAGAATTTAAGTACAAACAAATCATCGTTAAAATATGAGTTAACCATTTTTACTAGATATAAAAAATCAGATTTTAATTTTTATAAATATGAAAATCTTTATAAATTCCAGGAATTTATTCAAAAATATAATGATAAAGATATAGATTATCTGAAGTATCTAATTGATAAAGAAAATATGCTTGGAATTATTGGTCTTTCAGGGTATCTACTTTATATATTTAAGGATACTAATACTAAAGAAATTGTTGATTATGGAATAAATTCAATAATCAACAAACTAATAAAATATAATGAGAATAGAATTATACCTATTAGAGAAAACACAGGTTCTCCATATATAGATACGGGTAATGCTGGTTTCATAAAGTTATTAATTGCAGTTGATAAAGATAAATATAGAAATTTGATAATTGAATTATCTGAAAATTTGATTTCAGATTTTGCGCAAAGACCTGGATATTATGATGGAATGCTTGGGATAGCGGATACTTTAATTGATGTATATGAATTAAATAAAGATGAAAGATATATATTCGCAATTAAGAATTTACTGTTAAATACAATCTATTTTCTAAAATATAATAAAGTTAATTATGATGAGTATTTTTGTGTACATAGAAGATACAACCAACTAATTATAAATTTCCAAAAAAACTGATTGCAGATAAACAAACATAATGTTAAAATTATAATTAGAACAAAGTTTTGGAGGGAATATGAATAAAAGAAAAATTATTGCATTGATTTTAGCTTTAGCTTTATTAGTTGGTTGTCAAACTACACCAAAAGAAACTAAAGTTGAAACAGTAGCACCTGAAACTGAAGTATTAACAGGTGAAGGTACAGCGCAAGGTTATGGTGGTGAGGTTAAAGTAACTGTAACTA
>JAEZZB010000059.1 GCA_023442495.1 Bacillota bacterium | reverse complement strand
AATGGCTAGAATAATTCACTCATTAAGAGAAAAATATCAATTAAAAGATTTGCTTAAATATTGTAATTTCCCTAAATCAACATACATGTATTGGCAAAAAAGATTTGATAGAAAAGATAAAGATGAGCTTTTTGAAGAAAAAATCAAGGAAATTCGAAAAGATAATCCAAACTATGGATATAGAAGAATACATGCCATGCTTAGAAGACTTGGGGTTTTAATAAACAAGAAAAAAGTACAAAGACTAATTCAAAAGCTAAAACTTCAGGTAACAAACTTTGCACGTAAATCGAGAAAATACTACTCATACAAAGGAACAGTGGGTAAAGTAGCACAAAATAGAATAAAAAGAAGATTTAGCACTTGTGTAGTACATCAGAAAATCACTACAGATACAAGTGAATTTAAATACTATGAAGCTGATAAGTCAGGAAATATGCAAGTTAAAAAGCTTTATCTAAATCCATTCCTAGATATGTTTAATGGGGAAATAATCAGTTATTCAATAGCAAGTTCTCCAACATTAGATGCGATAATAGCTCCCCTTGAAGAAGCGATAAAAAAGACTTCTGATTGCAAGTTCAAGAGAATATTTCATTCAGATCAAGGATGGGCGTATCAATTAAAACAATACACTAACAAGTTAGAAAACAATGGAATTTTACAAAGTATGTCAAGAAAAGGAAATTGTTTAGATAACTCTCCAATGGAGAATTTCTTTGGCATATTAAAACAAGAAATTTACTATGGCAATACATTTAAGTCTTTTAACGAGCTTAAAAACACAATAGAAAAGTATATAAAATACTACAACGAGAATAGAATAAAAGCAAAACTTGGATATTTAAGTCCAGTTGAGTATAGAAAAATAAACGCAGCATAGCTGCGATTTCTCCTAGGGAAAATATTTAGGACGCAAAAAAACAGAGACAAATATTTCTCAATGTCTCTGGTATAAAGTCCAACTTTTTGGGGTCACCTTAATTCATCTTAGTCGCTTTTTTCTTGTACTTTTTTTGCTTTAATCATAAATTAGTTCAAACTTTCGCTTTTTTTTGAACTTTTAAATATTTTTTCTTAATTTTCGAAATAATTTTTTCCTAAATATTCAATTTAAAATATAAAAAATATCTGTCAATCTTTTAATTTGATTCCAAAATTTTGATCTTTAGCCAACTTTTATGGATTAGTAAAATTTAGCCTGACAGATATTTCTATATATTATTCAATTTTATTCTGGAGCTATTTCTAAAGCCATTTCCATCATCTCTGTATATGCTTTTTCTCTAACTTCAGCTGACTCTTCTTCTTCACTATTATCAGATACTGTACAAATACATAATGCTTGTTTATGGTTTTCTAGTGCTGACATATAAAGTCCAGCAGCTTCCATTTCTATACCTAATGTGCCATATTTCTTTAAGTTTTCAATTACTTTTGGATCCCATTTTCTATAGAATTCATCTGAAGAAAGTACTGAACCAAAATACGCATTTAAATTGTTTGCTTTTACATATTCGTGTGCTTTTAGTACTAGTTCAAATGTTGGTGTTGGCGCAAATTGAATTATATCAAATTTGCCTCTAACTACTGAATTTGGAGTGTTTGCAGCTGTTGCTACAATAATATCTCTAACTTTTAGATTTGGTTGTAATCCTCCTGCTGTACCTACTCTTATGATTGTTTTAACATCATAAAATGCAAATAATTCGTGATAGTAAATCATCGCTGATGGAATACCCATTCCTGATCCCATTACTGATACTCTTTTTCCTTTGTAGTATCCTGTAAATCCTAGCATTCCCCTTACATCATTAAATTGAGTTACATTTTCTAAAAATGTATCTGCTATAAATTTTGCTCTTTTAGGATCGCCTGGCATAAGAACAGTATTTGCGATTTGATCTTTACTTGTTGCTCCGATATGTGGTGTTGGTATCATATTTTCTCCTTTTAAATTATTTTATTCTGCTTCGTAAAATGCTTGCATTAATTTCGCCATATGAATGTGGTCTTCAACGCCGCACATTTCTCTTACTGAATGCATTGCAAGCATTGGATTCCCTATATCGATATTTTTAATTCCTGATGCAATTTCGATAAGTGATCCAATTGTTGAACCACCTCTTAAATCTGAACGATTATGGAAAAATTGTAATGGAATATCATTTTCTTTTGCAATATCTATAAGTACCGCTTTTCCAAATCCATCAGTTGCATAAGATCTTGATGCTGATTCTTTGATGACTGGCCCTTTATTAATTTGTGGTCTATTCGTTGGATCAGCTTTATCTAAGTAATTTGGATGTATTGCATGAGCTTGATCAGCTGAAATCATAAATGAATTGTAGATTTGATTTACAAAAGTAATTTCATCATTTCCTAGTGAATATGAAATTTTCTTTAATACATCCTTAAACATTGTAGATCTTGCACCTTGTTGAGTGCCTGAACCAATTTCTTCATTATCAAATCCTACAAATATTTTTGTTTGTTTTGATTGTTTTGAATCGATAATTGCCTTTAATCCAGCATGCATCATGCCTAAATTATCTATTTTACCGGATTGGATAAATTCACCTTCGCTACCTATTACATTTGCCCTTTCTCTATTGTATAGGAATAAGTCAGTACTTAAAATATCTTTTTTACTTATTTCTAACTCATCTGCGATTAGCTCATCTAAATCAAAATCTTCACTTAATCCAATTACTGGAATTAATTGAGTTTGAGGATTTGGCAATTTACCTCTTTCATCTATTGATGTCATATGAATTGCAAGAGATGGAATAGATAATAAATCATAATCAAGATTTACAAGTTTTACTTCAGGATTTAATTTTGATTCACCTTTTACAAATACTCTACCAGCAATAGATAATGTTCTATCTAACCATGTATTTACAAGAGGTCCTCCATAAATCTCTGTGTTCAATAATGTATATCCTGACTTTTTAATTAAAGGATTTGATTTAATTTTAAATGTTGGTGAATCTGTATGTGCTCCTACTATCTTAAATGGTGCTTCTTTATCAGTTCCTATACTAAATGCAATTATTGTAGAATCATTCACTACTAAAAAATACTTTCCTTCAGATTCTAAATTCCATTCTTCTTTGAAATCTATTTGAACAAATCCATTTCTTTTAAGTCTTTCTTTTGTAGCATTTGTAGAATGATACATCGAAACTGATTCGTCAAGATAATTTAGATAATCTGCAATAAATAATTCTTCTTCTTCAAAATCTTCATAATATTTTTCATATTCTATTTTCATAATAACTCCTTATTTTGATGCGTTTCCTGAAACATTTAATGGATCCCATGTAGGTGAAAATGGTGGTGAATATGGAAAATCCATAAATCCTAATTCATCAACTGTTGCTTCCTTATGAATTGCAACAACTAATGCTGTAATTCTTTCAATTCCCTTTTTACCAAATATTTGTCCACCAAGAATAACTCTAGTTTCCGCATCATATATTAATTTGATATAAATATCTTCTTGACCTCTTAAATATGAAGTTTGGTTTTTAGATTTTATAAATGTCTTTTTGTAATTTATCCCAAGATTTTTAGCACTTTCTTCATTAAGTCCAGTAGCTGCTGCACCATATTCTCCAACTTTTATGGATGCTGAACCTAATGCTCCTATATATGCTTTTTGATTTTTGGATACGATATTTTCACCTATTATTCTTCCCATTTTATTAGCATATGTTGCAAGAGCTGCATGAAACTTATCTATAAATTTGTGATTAACTGTCGCACAATCTCCTGCTGCATAGACATCTTTAATACTTGTACGACCATATTCGTCAACAACTATTGCTCCATTTTTGATTTTTTCTAATCTTTCATCAGCTATAAATTCAGTATTCGGTTTGAATCCTAACGCAATTACTGAAGCATCACAAGGAATTTCACCTTTATCAGTTATTACAGAAATTACTTTATTGCCTTCTGTTTTAAATCCTTCATAAGTTTTATTAAATTCAAATTTAATACCATGTTCAATGGCTTTTTCTTTTATCAATTGTGAAATTTCTGTATCAAAAATATTGGCAAGTAAATCATTTGCTTTGTGCACTACAGTAACTTTTTTACCTAGTGAAACTAATTGTTCAGCAACTTCAAGTCCGATAAATCCTGCTCCAATAACTACAATATTTTCAATTTCATCAAGTTTTGCTTTTAATCTATTGGCATCATCTTCTTTGACCATTGTAAATACATTTTCGCTATATGCTCCTTCTCCAAATACTGAAGGCGTAGCTCCTGTACAAATTGCCAATTTATCATAATGTATATTAAATTCTTCATTATTTTTTAGATTTTGTACAATAACATTCTTATTATCGAAATCAATACTTAAAACTTCATGGAGACTTAAAACTTCTATACCTTGTTCTTTAGTATTTTCTATGGATCTTGCATACATTTTATCTGTATTTTCAAACTCTCCACCTAAATAATATGGAAGACCACAAGCTCCAAATGAAAGATAGTCATTTTTTTCTATAATTGTCACATTGGCTTTCGGATCAGTTCTCTTTGCTTTTGCAGCTACTGAAGCACCTGCCGCAATTCCTCCTATAATTAAAATATCCATAAATATTCCTTTCTATTTATTTCATATATTTAATTATACATTATTGTTGATTAAATTAATAATACATTTATTAAATTAAAAAAATGGTGTAACAAGAATTGTCTTGAAACACCATCTTTCACTATTTATTTTTAAATCCAAGTAGTCTCAAACCATTTAGTATTACTAATATCGTTGAACCTTCATGGAATACAACTCCAAGTGGAAGGTCAAGTATTCCAAATAGATTCAATATTATTAATATTATGATTACAGATACTGAAAATACTATATTTTGATATATAATACTATTTAATTTTTTACTTAATTTGAAGCTGTGATATAGTTTTTTTAGGTCATTTTGAACTATTACTATATCTGAAGACTCCATGGCTATTGATGTGCCTGAACCCATTGAAATACCTATATCTGCATTTGCAAGTGCTGGTGCATCATTGATACCATCACCTATCATAGCTACAGTTTTACCATCATTCATTTTTGTTTCAATAAAATTCATCTTGTCTTCTGGATTTAAACCAGATCTATAGTGCTTAATATCCAGATATTTTGCAACTTTATTGGCAACATTTTGATTATCTCCTGTAAGCATTTCAATAATAACATTATCCTTATGAAAATCTTTAATCGCTTCTTTTGAACTTTCCCTAACTTTGTCTGAAAGTACAATGTAACCTACAACTTCATCAGCTTTTGATATATATGAAATTGTGTTGCCTTCATTTTCTATTTCCAGATAATTATTTGAATCTTTATATCCATCAAACATTGATTTCTTGCCGACTTTGATATCTCCCATTTGGACACCCTTACCGGCTATTTCCTCAATATTTGTTTTTTCAACTTTAGAAATATCTAAATCCTTAAATTTATTTACAATACCTTGAGCAATTGGATGATTTGAATTTTGTTCAATATATACTACAGATTTTAGAATTTCTTCATCAATTTTGTAATCAATTACTTCAAATTCTCCATAAGTTAGAGTACCAGTTTTATCTGTACCTATTATATCGACATCACTTAATATTTCCATAGCACGGCCATCTTTGAATAGAATTCCATTTTTAGCACCATTAGAAATGGCTGATAGTGTTGCTGGTGTTGCCGATGCAACTAATGCACATGGACTTGCTACAGTTAAAAGCACTATTCCTCTATAAAATGCCTGTTCAAATGTAAATCCAGTTAGATAATAGAGTGCTAGTATAAATAATGGAACTACTATAAGAACCGCTATTACATAGATTGATTCTATTTTGTCGATAATCTTTGACTTTTTAGACGGTTTATTTTGTGCTTGTTCGGCCATTCTTATAATGTTTGAAAATACTGTATCTTTCTTTTCCTTACTTACTTCGATTACAAATGAATTCCCTTCATTTATAGTTCCAGCAAATACTTCTTCTCCTTTTGTCTTCATAATAGGGACAGATTCTCCAGTAAGTGAAGATTCATTAATCGTTGATTCTCTGTCAACAAAGCCATCAATTGGTAATTGGTCACCTTTAGAAACTAATACCTTATCACCTATTTTAAGTTCATCAGTACTCACTATTTCATAATTACCATCACTCGTTATTCTTTTAGCTTCATCCGGTAATTGTTTCATAAGTTCTTTAATTGCTGAACTGGATTTTCCTGTTACATAATTTTCTAATACTTCTGCACCTGCAAATATAATTAAAAGCAATGCACCTTCTGATGCGTAGTCAATCAATATTGCACCTAAAGCTGAAAGTATCATCAATAAATCTACATTTGGAGATTTATTCTTGATTGTATCTACTACGGCATTCTTTGTTGCATAATATCCTAAAAATACGATTGCTATGTAAAATAGATATGTACTTAAATTTTTATTGATTGTATGCATAGCAAATCCTAATATTGTCAACAATATACCTATCGATAGAAAACGACCTTGCCTTTCGGTTATTAAATATTTTAGCATTATATCCCCCTTGTTATTTCGCATAAAATTTTCTAAAAAAAATCGCACTATAAGACAGGATGCTGTCTCACAGTGCGTTTAATAAACTTTCTGCTGCTACGCTTTTTGTAGCCCGGCTAATAAACAAATATGTTTACCGCTTGTTTTAAATGAATCCTTTCGAATTGTTTGTACTTTTATTATAACATAAATAATTAAAAATGCAAACTATATATTAAATTTAAAGAAACGTGTATTTTTCTTTATTAATGATATAATATAAAAGAAATAAAATTAATGATATAATATAAAAGAAATAAAATTTGAATGGAGAAAAAGATGAATTGTTTAATTGGACAATCTGGTGGCCCTTCTAGTGTAATAAACTCATCTCTTGCAGGTGTTATACAAGCAAGTATTGATAATAATTTTGATAAAATTTATGTACTTAGACACGGAATCGAAGGTTTATTAAATTCTAATATTTCTGAGATTGATAAAGAAAAATACAATTTAAATTTAGCAAACGAAAAACTTAAAAGTCGTCCTTCATCAATATTAGGCTCTTGTAGATACAAATTACCAAACAATTTAGATTCCCCAGTCTATGAAAACATATTTAAAAAATTAAAAGAATTACAAATTACATCTTTTATATATATTGGTGGAAATGATTCAATGGACACAGTCATGAAATTAAATCAATATATGGAATACAAAAATATTAATTTTGTGAATATAAATGGATGTCCTAAAACAATTGATAATGATTTAATGATAATGGACCATTCACCTGGTTTTGGATCAGCCGCTAAATATATTGCAAATACAATAATTGATATACGTACTGATGTAGATATTTATGATGTAAATACAGTGACATTTGTTGAAATCATGGGGAGAAATGCTGGATGGCTTGCAGCATCATCATTAATTACCAATTTCCATCATGATAGAGAGATAGTAAATTTATTATATCTTTCTGAACAATCAATAAGTAAAGAAAGAATAGCTGAAGACATTAAATTAGCTTTTGAAAAAGAAAAAAATCTTATAGTAGTTATTTCAGAAGGTTTTATGGATACCGAAAATTATTTTAAAGAAGAAATATTTAGAACATATGACTTAGGATTTAATCATCCAATAATTTCTGGTATTTCTAGAAAACTTGCTGATTATGTTTATCATGAACTTGATATTAAAACTAAAGCTGTTGAATTATCAATTACTCAAAGAACAAATTATATGATTAGTAAAACCGATAGCGAAGAAGCATTTAATCTTGGTTACAAGGCACTTAGTCTGTCTTTAGATAATACAAATCTAGTTCCAATTTTAATTAGAACAAATGATAATCCATATGAGATAGAATATTCTCATGTATACAGCTTTGATATAGCCAATAAGGAAAAATTAATTCCTAAAAAATGGTTATTAAACGAAGATATTTTAAGAGAAAATATATATAGATATGTATATCCACTAATTCAAGGGGAAGTAAATCCTATTGTTAAAAATGGACTTCATAGATATATAAAGATTAATGAAATTATAAAATAAAGTAAAGATGGTATTATAAAAACGGTTCTTTGTCAAATAGTGTTGGTGAAGAATTAGAATAACATTTAATTGGAGTTAGAAGTAAAAATCTAACTCCATAGTTATTTTTAAACAATGGGTTGAAGTATTTGTTTAAGGTTCAAAGTTATTAGTATCCTATTTCTAAAGTGGAAGAATGATTTGTATCCAAAAG
>JAEZZB010000129.1 GCA_023442495.1 Bacillota bacterium | reverse complement strand
AAAAGAGAATGCTCATTTAAAAGCGAAAGCTCTGTATGATTTAACTCACGAAAATGTGATAGCGGATGATACTGGACTATTTGTAGATGCGTTAAATGGAGCACCGGGAGTATATGCGGCAAGATATGCCGGTGAAAATGCGACTTACGATTCAAATAATGAAAAATTATTAGAAGCATTAAAAGACTATAAAAACAAAGAAGATAGAAAAGCATATTTTATGACTACAATTTGTCTAATTACAAAAGAAGGAAAAGAATATTATGCAGAAGGCAAATTGGACGGTTATATCGCATTTGAAAAACGTGGAGATAATAAATTTGGCTATAATCCAATCTTTGAAGTTGAAGATTATAATAAGACATTAGCAGAATTTACTGATGAAGAAAGAGTTTCTATCAATCATAGAAAGAGAGCTTTAGATAATCTTAAAGAATTACTAGAAAGTGTGAATATATGAAAGTAGCAGTAGTATCAGATACGCATGGTAGAATTGAACCATTTTTGAATAGACTATCAAAAGAAAAAGATGTAGAAATTATAATTCATCTTGGTGACACGGTTGAAGATGCAAAAAATATCCAAAAAAGAACAAACTTACCAATGTTTGTAGTTCGAGGAAATAATGACTATATGGATGTTAATACACCATGGAGAGAACTTGTTCGCATAAATGGTCACAAAATTTTACTAACTCATGGTCATCGTGAAGGAGTAAATTACGGACTAGCAAAGTTATACTATCTTGCAAAAGAATCAGATGCTGAAATGGTGCTTTTTGGACATACTCATATCTATCATTATGAAGAAATAGAAGGTATAAAAATCTTAAATCCAGGTTCAGCAGGATACGATAGAGGATTTGAATATGAATCGTTTGTACTAATGGATGTAACAGCTGATGATATCAGTATTAAAAGAGTGAAGTTAGAAAGATAGTTTTACTTAAAAATTAATACATAAGATAAGTTCGTTTATACACACTTTTATTAAAATCTACTCAAGAGTTAATCTACTAGACATTATTGAAAAAATGTAATCATTAAAAAAATAATTGACAAACTACTATAAAATAGTACACTCTTAAATTTGGTGTTTTTTAGACAACAAAAGCTATGTAATAGTTAGATTCACTTATTTACAGAAATTTTCTTTTTCCGACTTTAACACTTAAAATGAAAACAAGCCTAGATAGACATTGATAATTCAACGTTTTCTAGGTTTATCTTTTTTTTTATTAAGGTATATCTACAACTTAAGTTGTGTTGTTTATCCTTCATATGATAATATTTGCTATTATACCAAATTCTACATATTTTTTTGTCATTAACTTACATTTTTTATATTATCATTAACAGAATGTTCTTTAGATAATGTTGTTATTAATAATGAAGGAAATAAAAAAAATAATTTTATAGTATGAAAAAAAGGTTTTGCTATGAGCCAACTATTTAAATATAAACAGATATATTATAAATTTTATATAAAGTAGCTAAGTATATGTGATAAAATATATTTGAAAGACTATTAATTTAGATAAAAATGGTATTAAAGAAAGGAAAAAAAATGATAAAAAAAATATTAATGCAAAATAAAAAAACAACTTTTTTATTTGTTTTAACTCAAATTCTTTTTGCTATAAGTAATGTATATTTTACTTTTTCTTTATCGTATATATTTGACTCTGAATTAGTTAATGGTAAGGTTATTGGAATAATAAACACTAGAATATTAGTATCATTTATATTAACTATTTTATCATTTTATATTTGTGGATATATTCGAAGTAAATATATAAATGAAATAAATAAGACGATAAAAAACATGATATCAAATAAAGTTTTAAATCAAGGAATAAAAATTATTAATAAAAAAAATACAGGAAGAATTTTATCCTGGTTTATTAATGATACATATCAAGTTGAGAACATATTAGTAAGTGTTCCAGAAATCTTCCAATCATTAACAGCTATTATAGGCTCAATAATAGCAATATATCTACTTCATTGGATTTTAGCCATATTTTCTATACTTTTATTGGCATTTAATACAATAGCACCAAAGATAGGTGAAAAGAAAATGCATACAGCACAAGAAAGGCTAACTCAAGCAAATGAAAACCATACTGAAGAGATTAGAGATAGTGTAGACTGTTTGCCAATATTTTTTTTTAGTAATAATTTAGATATGTTTAAAAGGAAAGTAAAAGATTCAAGTAATAAAAGAGAAAGAGTCTATAAAGAGTTTAATATATCGAAGAATATCGTCGATACAATGATAACATTTACAGCACTGTTTTCACAATTATTTTTAATTTTTTTATCAGTAATTTTAACATTGCTCGTAGATATTCCTAAAGGAAGTGTAATAGGCATTATTGGTTTATCAGGCAACTTATTCGCTCAAGTGGAGACTTTCTTTGATATAATTAATCAATTTAGATATTCAGAACCAATTTTGAATAAATTTATATTAAAAGAAAAATTAGAAAAACAAATGGTGGATATAAAAAATGTTTTAACAATAGAATTAAAGAATGTTTATGCGTCATATAATAAGCGATATATTATAAATGATTTTAGTTTTATATTTATAAAAGGAAAAAAGTATGGTATTGTGGGAAATTCAGGATCTGGAAAATCAACACTGTTAAAGATTATTTTAGGTGTGTTAGATATAGAATTAGGAGAATTAACAATAAATGGTATAAAAATGGATAAACTTAATAAGATGACATATTATGATAATATTTCATATATTGATCAGACAATTAATTTATTTAATGGGACATTGAGAGAAAATATATTATTAAATACGAATATAGATAACGATAGATTAGATTATATACTTGATAAAGTAAGTTTGAAATTATTAATAGAAAGCTTACCGTTGGGTTTAGATACCATCATTACTTCAAATGGAAAAGAGTTGTCTGGGGGTGAAAAACAGAGAATAGCTATAGCAAGAGCATTGGTGAAAAATGTTGATTTTATTTTAATTGATGAGGCAACATCGCAATTGGATAAAGAAACATCCCAAAGCATAGAAGAACTATATACTTATAACTATATATGATTTGTATATAGAGTACAGTTAAGTGTATAATATATTATGCTAAGAAAGGAGAGGATATGTTTGAAAATATGTTTGACGAAGTTTTGAATTTAGAAAATCAGATAGAGAATTCTGATGAAAACAGTCAAGAAATCAAAGATGAAGTTGAGTTTGATTTTGAAAATATTTTTAGTGCTATTGAAATGGTAACAAGAACATAATATTATTTACTACATAGTAGTTATTTTGTTTATCAAAATAACTACTATGTAAATTATCTTCTTTAGATGGTTGAGTAAACGTAGCTTGCGATACAATAAACCATTTTTTATGAAGGTGCAGAAATGAAAGAATATACGAGTTTTTATAAAAAAATCTCTATGTAATAGAATGAAGTTGTTTAAGCTATTAATTAAATAAGAAGAATTAAAATGGTGAATAAAACGAATTGTTTAACATGTACAAAATGGACGGTAATTATCAAATAGTGTTCATTCAAAAGTATATAAGTAAAGAAGTAAAGAAATATTTAACCAATACAAATAAAGTATTGGTTAAACAATAATAAGAACAAAGTAGTAGAGATAATGGAGAGAGATTTAATGTATAATAATGTGCGTATATAGTAGATACACCATACCAAAATAAGAGCATAGATATTTATGGGACATTTGAAATATAAAAGTACATTGATGATATTTAGTAAGCACGCAAACTTAAAACATAAATTTAAAATACACATTTATGAGCAGAAAGATTTATTTGAGTCATGTTAGACCTAATGAAGTAACAAAAAAGTATATTCAATAGCTAGAAAAGTCAGTTAATAAATTGAGTATGTAAGAATAAGAAACCCGCTTTAGGATTTAGGTTTAAATAGTAACAATCTTTTTTAGAAGAAAATTAGGCGCTAAAGCCGATAAGATTTGAATTAATTCAAAATCAGTGTCTTGCGGTACTGACTCATAACAATAGCTTATACTTTAATCAAATCCACTTGTTGGACGAGTAGTCATGATTATGCTAGGAGATAAAAGAATGATTTTTGAAATAGATGATTATCCAATAGATTTAAACCCTTACAATATCTCTGATTTTAATTCTAAAATGATTAATCAAGTAGTTAACTTGTATTTAAGAGATGGAATAAATTGTTATATAAAATATTATCCGGAAAATAAATGTAGAATATTTTTAATAGATAATATGTTTACCCTAGAACATATAAAAGAAGCAATTATTTTGTCTAGTAAAAAGTCTAAGTTTAAATTTTTATTTGAATTTATAAAAAAGAAAAACGAATTATTAAATATAAAAATAACCAATAATTATTTAGAGATTGAAACGTATTATCATGTACCGTTTTTAAAAGAAATATTACAAGCAGTTTTTGTACCAATAAAAATAAATATAGACTACATAAAATATTATAAACAAAGAGATATTCTTTGTTTATATAACAAAGAAAAATTTTTTGTGAACAAATCTAATGATTTAAGCGTTAAACTGTTAAAAGAGAAAAAAATAACGTACTCTTGTTTTTCACATCCGAACTATAAAGTTTCATTTAACAAATATATAGAAGGTTATGATTATGTAGAAGATTTAGGAAGTTTTTTATATTGTTTGAATGTAAAAGATAAAAAAATTAAAGATTTCTTAATATACTGTCGTCTTAAAATTCAAGAAAGTATACCTGATTATGTTAAATTATTTTTAGAGCCAGCGAATAGTTTAATTTTAAATAGCAAAACGAGTAAAAATATATACGATAAAAACAAATTAGATATAAATGAAATTGAAATTAATGTAGATCAGATGCCAGATAATACTTATAGAAAAGAAATTACCGTTGCGTATTGTGATTTTAATCCAAATAAAGAAATAATTGAAATAGTATTAGATTTATTACAAACATATGGTATAAAATGTAATTTGAAAATTTATGATGATTTTAGAAGTTATAATCACGAATACAATAAATTCGATATTTCACTTGTTATTCTATTTCCTATTTTCGAACATAAATATGGGATATCTATGCTACTAATAAATGATTTAAATTTAGAAAGAAAAAAGAATATAAAAAGATCCATCATAGAAAATGATTATAATTTATTTGAAAATCAATTAAAAGATACAGAACATATTGTTCCCTTTTTTCAATCGAAAAATGTTTATATGAAAAAAAAACATGCCAAGTTTTTAGATGAGTACGGGAGAATTATAGATGAGAAAATATAATGGTAAAGATTTTATTGATAAATTATACAATTTAGACTTTAATGGTTTATGCTATAATTTAGATTATTTAATAAATAATTTAGAAATTTTAAAACAGGATATATCTATTATAAAAAATTGCAAGCTTATTTTCGCTGTTAAAGCTAATTCTAATAATAAAGTATTAAAAATAATCGGAAAAACTATTGATGGTTTTGATTGTGCTAGCATAGAAGAATTTAAGATGGTAAATGGTTTTAAAAATAATATAATAAGTTGTGTAGGACCAAGCTTTAATACTTTAGAAATATCCCAGTTAATTAAAGAAAATGTTTATTTTGATTTTGTATCATTTCATCAATTATATACTTTTCTTACAGATAATTTTGAGAAAAAAAATAATAAAACATTTCATATAGGTATTAGAGTAAAGGTTCCTGGAATAGAATCTAGATTCGGGTTTTCGAAGGAAAAAATAAAGATAATTAAAAAATATAATATTTTAATTGAGAGAATACATTTTCATCATTCGGGCAGAAATTTGAAGAGTTTTATTGAAGAGCTAAAGAAAGTAAAAGAATTGATATTTGATTTAGAAAATCTTCATTTTTTGAAAACTATAAATATTGGTGGAGGTTTTGAATTAATATATTCTAAATCACAATCTAAAAAGTTAATGCAATATATTGAAAATTTTAGGTGGGAGATTTCAATGTTTATTAACCGTGATATAGAAATTATAATTGAACCAGGAGATTTGATTGCTAGACCAATAGGGTTTATTAGTGCTTCAATAATAGATATAGAAAATAATTATATTACTATAAATTCCTCTATATATAATTTTTCTACATGGTACAATCCCTATAAAATGTATTATAAAGGGAATGTTTTAGATAATAATAAAGACTATGAAAATGACTGTTATATAGTATCTGGTAATTCTTGTAGTGAAGAAGACATTTTTTTTTATGCAAGAAATAATGTATTATTTAATATTAATGATAAAATTTTATTATATCCAATGGGAGCATATAATTTTTTCAATACATTTAAAAGTATTCATGGACTATGTAGCAAAGTTATATATTATTTAGATGGAGAATTTTGCTATGATAAAATATAATATAGATTTATTGCAAGAAATTAATGATTTAATTGAAATTATTGAAAACTTTGAATTAACAAATAAAGATTATTTATTGAAATATTTAGAGTTTATAAAAAAAAATGAAAAAGATAAGAATTTTAATATAGATAAACATTTATTTAAGGTTTACTCTGAAATTAGAAAAGAAATTATTATAGAAAACACTAGAAATAATCTATTATGGTTTTCTCCTCAAAAATGTGAATTTAATAAAAAAAATATTACTTCTTTTGAGTATGATAGAGGAAGAACCACTCAAAATTTAGAAGAAAAGTATAAAGTGTTTAATAAATTAAAGAGCTATTGTGTATTTTTTAATAGTGGTATGGCAGCTTTCGATGTCCTATTAAAACTTATAAAAGTTATGTATAAATCTCCTAGAGTTGTTCAAAATAGCTATTATTATGAAAACTTTAATTTAACTCAAAACTGTTATACTGATTTAAACATAATGTATTTAGATTCTTATAAAAAACTATATGATTATTTGGAATTAAATCCAGCAGATGTGATAATTACAGAAATAGTAGATGCTAACACAATGTTAAGCAAGCTCGATGTTCAAAAATTAATTAATTTAATTAATAAGTCTAAAAAAAGGATTGTCTCGATTATTATAGATACTACTCTTTGGTGTGAAGAAATCGATTGGAGCATAATTGCAAACCAAGTTAATAAAAATTGTATATTTTACATATATAGATCTTATTTGAAATTAGATCAATTTGGTTTAGAACTTGTGAATTCAGGTTTATTAGAAATTTATGGAAGCAAAAACTTAAATATTGATAAAATTATTTTATTCTTGAATTGTGCAAAATCATGGTCAGGAAATTGTTTGGGTCACTTAGAAGAAAATATTTTAATGAATAAGTGTATTATAAATAATAAAATTAAAAGTAAATATAAATTAGAAATTTGCAAAAATGCTAATTTTATAAAAGATATTTTAGTGAAAAATAAAAATCTTAATATTAATATTAAATTAAGATTTTCTCCTGTTGTTATATTTAAAATAAAAAATTTTAAAAAAGAAGATTACATTAATTTATTAAATCAATGGGAAAACTTTAAGAGAGAATTCAATTGTTTTTCATATAACGGAACTAGTTTAGGTTTTAGATATTTGCGAATAGAGTTAATTCAACCAAAAGAAGGTTTTGCAATTAGGATATCTGCAGGTTATTCTAGAAACAAAACTTTTTATTGCTTAATAAAATTTTTAATGGAGAGCATTTAAAATGGAGTTTTTAAATGATATAACCACTGAGAAAAGTATTGTTGATTATTATGATATAATAGATGCTTTGGAAGAGCTTTGTATTAATAGTGGTGATAATATTATAGTACATTGCTCTTTGAGTAAAATAGGATATTTAATAGGTGGAGTAGAAACCTTATATAGAGCTTTAAAATTTAGAATTGGTCTTAGCGGAAATATAATTGTTCCATCACAGAGTATAGAATTATCTCATCCTAAAACCTGGAGATATCCACCTTTAAAAAAACAATTTATTAATAAAGTTTCTGATGGTATACTAGGATATGATTCACAAACGACTCCTGTAAGTCCTTCTTTAGGAGTGTTTTGTGAGTATATTACTATGCTGAAAGATACAGTAAGAACACAACATCCTTTATATTCATTTGCGATAAATGGAAAAGATTCAAAAAAAATTTCGAAATTTCAAAATCTAGATTTACCTTTTGGATCCAATTCTCCTTTAGATTGGCTATACCAAAATAACGGAAAGATTTTAATGATTGGGACAGATTTTGAAACAAATACTTCTATACATCTAGCTGAATCTAAAGTTTTTAAAGCCAATATAATTGAGGAAGGTAAAATTAGAAAAAAGGGTAGAGATGAATGGGTTAAGTTTAAGAATGTTGAATTGGGAAAATATGATGATTATACAGATATAGAAAGAATATATCTTCACAAGTATATGGATTTTTACAAAGTAAAAGGGATTGGCAATACATCAATAAGAATATTTTGTTTGAAATCAGTTGTAGATTTTTGTATTGAGTATTATCTAAAAAAAGAAAATAATATATAGAGTGATTAACTATTATAGGATACAAGACAATGTTGTAAAATATAGCAAAATAATTATAGAAGGGATTTATGATTAGAATTAAAGATTATATAAATATTATAATTAAGTATAATTTCATATGGATAGGTTATAAAAAGGGGATTATTATTCCACGCAATAAAGAAAATATCTTTATGTTAAATAAATTAAGTAAGGAACAACTTAATATTGAAGATTTTAAGTTTTTTAATAATGATATTAAAAAAGTTATAAAATATTTATATAACAATGGATATATAGTAAATAAAAAAGAACTTAAAATTCGTTCTTTGTATAAGGAATCTTATAAAGAAAAAACGGCGATATATTTAGAAAAATTTTTTGATAAAACTTCAGATTTAATGGATGAAATTTCAAAATACAGAATTTGTATTATTGGTGTAGGAGGGATAGGTGGAAATGTTTTATTATCATTAGCACAAATGGGATTTGAAAATTTTTGTATTATAGATGATGATAAAGTGCAAGCAAGTAATTTAAATAGACAGTGTTTATTAAAATTTGGAGATTTGAACGAATTAAAAATAAAATCAATATACAAAAATATTTTAGAGATTTTTCCTAAAATAAGTATTATAATAAAAAATAAAAAAATAATTGGAAGAAAAGATTTAATCCAAATTATAGATGAGTATAAACCTTCAATTATAGTCCAAGCTGCAGATTATCCATCAGAAATTAATAACTATATAGTACCGTGTTCTTTAGAAAATGAAATTCCTTGTATAATAGGTGGTGTTGGTTATGATAAAGGTTTCTACAAACTTTATAAACTAGGAGATACTTTTAAATCGAAAGATTCTATAAATTTAAATTATGTTAAGGGATCTTTAAGTGTGACGAATAATATAGTAAGTTCGTATATGTCTTTAGAGATTTTTAAATATTTAATAAATATTAAGTATGATTCTGCTGAAAAAGAAGTTATATTAGATTTTTGGAACTAAATTTTTAGAACCAGAAAAAAAAAAATAAAAATGGCTTAGGCTTATTAAGCTTACGAAAAAATGATATAATTTAGGTAATTTTATTAATAGGAAAAATTTTTATGAATAATCGCTTCAAAATAAGCAAGGCGAGTGCCTATAAAAGATCACTCGTCCCAACCAAATTTTTAGAACCTTAATATAATAAGGAGGGTAAAATGATATCAAAAAATTCCCAACAATGGATATTTTTTATTTTATCAATAATTATACTATCAATCACTGATTATTTTAAATTGTATTTTTTTTGTGCTGTTGCTATAGTTGCAATTTTATTAATTAATAAGTTTCTTATTGAGAAAAATTGTGATTCCAATTTTATTAAAATGATTGAAAAATATTCTATAATTTTATTTATTGCTTCGTTAGTATTATTTTTCATATTTAAAGTGTATGTCAAATCTAATAGAATTTATAGTTCAATATTTATGGGAATAGCATTAACTATAATTTCATTCAGAGCAGGAGATAAAATAAAAAATTTAATTAATTAAGATCTTGTCTAAATTCAGATTTTAGAAATAATTAGAACAAATATTAAAGAAAAATAGTGCTAGCTATAAGCTAGCCCCATTCTTATTTAATCTACAACTATTTTTAGTGTATTTATATAGTCTTTGTGCAATTTCTTGAGATGGGATTTTCAAAGCTCTCCATTTCCAGTTGCTTCCTAGTGTACTTGGGGTATTCATACGTGCTGAATTATCAAGTCCAAGGATATCTTGTAATTGGAATATTGCAGTGTCTGCAACTGATGTCATTGCAAGTCTTATGATTCCCCAATTGTAGCCTTCTTCATGAGTTAAACCAGCATATTCAACTGCTCTTTGAATAGTTTTTTCGTCTGCTGAGTTTAACCAACCTTGAAGAGTTTCATTATCGTGAGTGCCTGCGTATACAACATAGTCTGTTGAATAGTTGTGAGGAATGTGTTCACTGTTCATATCATCGTTGAATGCAAATTGGATGATTTTCATTCCAGGGTATCCAGTTTCTTTTCTAAGATTGTAGACTTCTTTTGTCATTAGACCTAAGTCTTCAGCAATGATTGGTAATTCACCAAGCTCTTCTTTTATTGATCTAAATAAATCATATTTAGGACCATCAACCCATTCGCCTATTTTTGCTGTTTCGCTACCATATGGAATTTCCCAATAGGATTCAAAACCTCTGAAATGGTCGATTCTAATAACGTCGAACAATTTGAATGATGCTCTAATTCTTTCAATCCACCATTTGTATCCTGTTTCTTTATTCTTTTCCCAGTCATAAATTGGATTACCCCATAATTGACCTGTATCTGAAAATCCGTCTGGTGGAACTCCACCTACATATTTTGGAGTAAGATCTGAATCCAGTTTGAATATTTCCGGATTTGCCCAAACATCTGCACTGTCTTCAGCTACATATATTGGAATATCTCCGATTAGTTCTAAATTTTTACCATGAACATAATCTTTTAATGCATCCCATTGTCTGTAGAAGATATATTGGATAAACATATAGAAAGTAATTTCTTCCCAATTATCTTTTTCAAATTGTTCAAGAGCTTCTTCATCTCTATGTTTGTATTTATCTTCCCATTCCTGCCATGCAACTCCATTATGGTAATTTTTTAGAGCCATAAATTGAGCATAATCATTTAGCCAAATAGATTCTCTTTTTGCAAAGCTAGAAAAGTCTTTTGATTCTACATCAAATCTACTAAAAGCTTTCTTTAAGATATCAAATCTTTCATTATATAGACGACCATAGTCAACATATTCAAGATTCAAATTTTCGTTTAATGGCTTTAGTTCTTCTTCAGTCAGTAAGCCATCATTTTTTAGATAATCAAGATCTATAAAATATGGATTACCAGCAAATGAGCTAAATGATTGATATGGACTGTCTCCGTAACTAGTTGGACCTACTGGAAGTAGTTGCCAGTAAGATTGTCCTGATTCTACAAGGAAATCAGCAAATTTTCTTGCATTTTCTCCCAATGTACCTATACCATATGGTCCAGGTAATGAAGAGATATGCAATAGAACACCAGCCGTTCTATTTTCATTTATTTTTTGAAAGTTAAATCTTTCGTCTAACATACTAACTCCTAATTATTAAATTAGTTTCAACTAACATTTCTCTTATATTTTTATTATTGTTTAAAAGCAATTCTACAGATTGTCTTCCTAGCTCTTTTGCATTGATATCGACACTATTAAATGGAATATCTGAAAAATTAGCCAAATAGCTATTATTAAATGTCAAAATTTCGATATATTTACCAACTTCGGTATATTTCTTTGAAATACCAAAAGCTATTGAGTCGTCCGTACAAGCAACGGCCTCATACTCACCTTTTAATAATTCATCAGCTATATAATAACCGCTATCGATGTCAAAGCTTGTGTAAAATATATTATCTTCACTATATTTAAGATTAGCATTTTCAAGAGCTACTTTATAACCAGTTGTTCTATCTAGGGTTACAAGATATTCTGGACTACCCGATACAAAAGCTATTTTTTTCAATCCTTTTGAGATTAAATATTCCACACCCTCTCTCATCGCTTCAACATTATCGTTATTTACACTAATAATATTTTTTAAATTGGACCTTCCCACGAGAACGGTAGGGGTTTCGGTCTCAGATAAATACTGTAAAGTCTTATCATTTTTTTGAACAGATAATTTGATTATACCATCAACCTTATTAGATTGAATAAGTTTTTTTACTTTTTCATCTTCATCAGACTTATCAGTACTTGAAAAAACTAATAACATATCTTTATTGTATTTATTTAAGTTTGTTGCAATGGACTGAATTGATTCTATAAAGAAAGTATTGTTTAAACCTTTTGAAGGAACTCTATCTATTATTACACCAATTGTATCAGCGTTTTTTGTTGCTAATGCTCTTGCGGTATAATTAGGCTCGTAACCAGTTTTTTCAATTGCGTCCTGAACAGCTTTTCTTGTTTCTTCATTAACATTGGCTTTTCCTGAGACTACTCTAGATACAGTAGAAATGCTAACTCCCGATAAATACGCTATATCTCTTATGGTTACTTTTCTGTTCATAGCGGTAACCTAATTAATTCTTTGTGTTGTTGCACCATCAAAGAAATGTAGTGCATCTAAATCAAATGAGAAATTATGAATCTGATCTACTTCATATTCAAAGTATCCTGGTTGAGATGCTACTACTTCAGTATCGTCTTCCATTTTAACATACAAGATTTTTTCTTTACCTAACATTTCAATGACGTCAATTCTAGCAGGGAACGAATTGTCTGATTTTCCAGCTAAAAATCTTTCAGCTCTTATACCTAAATAAACAGGTTTTGCTTCATGTCCTCTAAGAGCTCTAGCATCTTCTTCTTTTGGATTTACATTGATTAATCCATTATCGGAAATGAATTTTCCGTTTTGGATGGTACCTTTAAATACATTCATAGTAGGAGATCCTATAAATCCAGCTACGAACAGATTTTCCGGTTTATTGTAGAATTCTTCAGGGGCACCAAATTGTTGAATTTTACCTTTATCTAAAAGTAATATTTTGTCTGCCATCGTCATGGCCTCGGTTTGGTCGTGAGTAACATAAATTGAAGTTGTACCTAATTGTTTGTGTAATCTTACAAGTTCAACTCTCATGTGTTCACGAAGTTTAGCATCCAAGTTTGATAGTGGTTCGTCCATTAAGAATACGCTAGGTTTTCTTACCATAGCACGTCCTAAAGCAACCCTTTGTCTTTGTCCACCAGAAATATCTGAAGGTTTTGAATATAGATAATCATTTAATTGGAGTATCTCAGCCGCTTCAGTAACTCTCTTATGGATTATTTCTTTTCTTTCATTTTGCATTTTTAGTGAAAATGCCATATTATCATAAACCGTTAAATGTGGATATAGAGCATATGATTGGAATACCATGGCGATATCTCTATCCTTTGGTTGAACCTTATTCATCAACTTGTCACCGAAAATTAACTCTCCTTCAGTTATTGAATTAAGTCCGGCTATCATACGGAGAAGAGTTGATTTACCACAACCTGAAGGTCCTAAAATAACTAAAAATTCTTTATCTTCAATAGTTAAATCTATATGTCTTATGGTAAAGTTTTCTCTACCTTCATATTTTTTTCCTAAATTATTTAATGTAACTTTCATTTTTCCTCCTAACCTTTAACTGAACCAGCACTTAATCCGGAAACTAATTGATTTTGTAATGACATGAATAGTATTACAATTGGTATTGCCGTTAAAAGTCCTCCTGCTGCAAATGCAGGAGCATTCATTGTACGGACGTCCGCTATAAGTGTTTGTAAACCTGTCGCCAATGTATATTGATCAACATTTGTTAACATAATTGCTGGTAACATATAGTCCATAAATGGTCCTATAAATGACCATAAAGCAATGATAGCTAACATTGGTCTAGCAATCGGCATTATGATTAATCTATAAACTTGGAAGTTTGAACAACCATCTATTTTAGCTGCTTCGTCAAGTTCTTTAGAAATAGAATCAATATACCCTTTTAGTATAAAAGTGTTCGAAGCTATACCACCACCAGCATATATCATTATCAACATAGCTGTTCTACTAAATACTGGAACTACTCCAGATATAATTGAGTGCATAGCGTAAAATGCTGTAATACCTGCAAATGTAGGTATTGTTTGAATAAGCATAATTCCCATTAAAGAAATTCTTTTACCTTTGAATCTATATCTTGAATAAGCATAACCTGTAAATGAAACTATTATTAAAGTAACAAGTGCAGTAATTACAGTTATTACTATAGTGTTTTTAACCCAAAGTAAGAATTTAGTTTTTTCAAATAAATACTTAAAATTGTCTAATGAAAAAACAAATTTTGATTGTAGTGAAATATATTGTCCTTGATTTCCATTAAAAGAGGAAATAATCATTACTGCTAGTGGCCAAATAATAATTATTGCCCAAGCTATAAGTATTGCATATGAAAGAACAAGCATTATTTTACCGACAGTGTTTAATGGTTGCTTATCAGATAAATACAAATTTGAATTGTTATTTTTCTTTGTCTTCTTCTTAAACATATTAACTCTCCTTAAATGCTTTCATATCTTTAAATCCTAGCCATGTAAAGAACATTAAAGCTAAGGATATAATAACAGTTACAGCAGCACCCATACCTTGATAATTACTATTTATAGTTAATTTGTAGATATATGAAATTAATAAGTCTGTTGAACCGGCAACATTACCATATGTGGTTGGTACAAATGGACCACCACCATTAAATAAGTGAATAATGGAGAAATTATTAAAGTTAAATGTATATTGTCCTAATAATAGAGGTGCTGTTTGATAAAGAACAAGTGGTATTGTGATATTCCAAGTTTTCTTAAATCCGGTAGCACCGTCTATCTCTGCTGCTTCGTATAAAT
>JAEZZB010000053.1 GCA_023442495.1 Bacillota bacterium | reverse complement strand
AATATTTTGGAGAAAAAAATGGCTAAAAGTGTAAAATTATCAGAAATTGTTGAAGAATTAAATCTTAAAATTATTGAAAAATCTAGTGATTATGATGAAATAACTTTATCAGATAAAAATATAAATCGTCCAGGACTTCAATTGGCAGGATTTATGAATTCATTTCCTAATAAAAGAATACAAATTATAGGTAATGTTGAATATAGTTATTATATGCAATTAACCGAGGAGCTAAGATATGAAAGATTTAGAGGGATATTATCAGAACAAATTCCGTGTTTAATATTTTCATATGATAGAGAAGTGACGAAAGATATATTAGATTTAGCTAATTATTATAATAAAACTGTATTAATTTCAGCTGATCCGACAACTCTTCTATCATCTAAACTTTCAATGTCACTAGAAAAGCACTTAGCAGAAGAAATAAGTATTCATGCTGGTTTAATGGAAATGTACGGTTCGGGGGTTTTAATCAAAGGTGAATCATCAGTTGGTAAATCTGAAACGGCATTGGATTTAGTTATTAGAGGTCATAGACTTGTAGCCGATGATGTAGTAGAAATTAGAAGAGTAGTCGATGAATTATCTGGAACTTCTGCTGCTAATATCAGGCATTTTATGGAAATTAGAGGAATTGGCATTTTAGATATAAGAAGGCTTTATGGTGTAGGTTCTGTTAAAGTTGAAACAGGAATTGATTTAATAATTGAACTTGAAAATTGGAATGATGAAAAAGAATATGATAGATTAGGTCTAGAAGATGAGACCGAGATGATACTAGGTATTGAAGTCCCTAAAATTACAGTACCAGTTAAACCTGGTAGAAATATTGCTATGATTATCGAAGTTGCTGTAAGAAATTTAAGACAAAAGAAATTAGGATATAATTCAGCAAAATACTTAACTTCAAGACTTTTTCAAGAAATGAATGGAATTGAGCAAAGCCAAAATGAGTATTATAGTGATGAAGTGGATATATATGAAAACAATAGATAAATTGAATTGATAAAATGATTGTTATATAATTGTTTTATAAATATTTTGGTAGGTAATTATGAAAAAAGGAATTAGGTTTTACTTTACATTATGGTTGGTAAAAATTACAACAAAAATTATGAAGCTAATGGGAAGAAAAGCGACTCATCTTCCTGGTGTATTAGCTTATAAATTATGTCCAGACATATTGGGTCGAATAGGAATGCCTAAAACGACTATTGCAATAACAGGTACAAATGGTAAAACTACTACTGCTAATATGATTTCCGATTTTTTAAAATCAAAAAATATTAGCTATATGCATAATAATTATGGATCTAATACTGTCCATGGTGTAATTGCGTCTTTTATAAGTTTTTGTAATCTCAAAGGTAATGTAGATAGAGATTATGGAATTATTGAAATTGATGAAAGATCATCATATAGAATATATAAAGATTTTACTCCAGATTGGCTTGTAGTAACAAATCTTTTTAGAGATTCTTCTAAGAGAAATGCACATGCAGAATACATTTTTGATATCATTGAAGATGCAACACCAAGTTCAACAAAATTGATTTTAAATGCTGACGATTTGATAAGCTCAAGATTAAAAGCTAATAGTTCAAGAAAATTTTATTCAATAGATTTACTAGAAGGTGAAGAAGAAATAAGAGATTCTAGGATAAAGGATATAGAAAATTGCCCAATATGTAATCATAGGCTTGTCCCAGAATTTATCAGATATAATCATATAGGTCGCTATTATTGTGATAATTGTGGATTTGAAAATCCTAAAGCTGAGTATATAATTCATAAGGCTAATTTAGAAAATAAAACAGCAGAAGTTACATTCAATGCTAAATCTTATAATTTTGGATTGCAAAGTAGTAATATTGTAGATTTATATAATATGTTAGCTGCGATTTCCGTTTTAAGTGAAAATGGATTTTCAATGGAAGAGTTAGCTACAGATTTTAATAAAATACAAGTCATAAGTTCTCGTTTTGAAGAAACTATTATAGGTGACAAGAAAATTTTTTATATGCTTGCAAAAGCGATAAATCCAATTTCATCATCTAGAAGCTTTGATTTTATAAGAAAACAAACTGGAAATATTGCTATTGTTTTGGGAAATAATGAATTATCTCCAAATAATACAAATTCAGAGAATATTTCTTGGTTTTACGATTTAGATTTTAATTATTTAAATAGAGATAATATTAAACAAATTATTACATGTGGTAAAAGAAATAAAGATCAAATTGTTGTTCTTTTACTTACTGGTATTGAAAGAAATAAAATCGTAGATGCTGAGGATTATGATGAAATAGAAAATTTAATTGACTATGAAAATATTGATACAATATTTATATTAACTGATTTAGATACTGTAAATATTACAAGAAAAGTAAAATCAAGTATTGAAGAAAGGTTGAGGATTATAGCAAATGATGAAAATTGAAATATTATATCCTAATATAGCTAATCTTTTTGGAGAAACTGGACATTTTGATTTAATAAGTAAAATATTTAATAATTCTGAAATTATTAATACTCATATTAACGAAGTTCCGAGATTTATCAATGAAGATATCGATTTAGTTTTTATGGGTCCAATGACTGAAAGAAGTCAAATTGATGTCATAAATGCTTGGAAACCATATAAGGAACAAATAAGTAAAAAGATTGAAAATGGTGTTCATTTCTTATTTACAGGCAATGCAATGGAGATATTGTATGAATATATTGAAGATGATTATGGAAATAAAACTTATGGGCTCGGGATTTTTCCTTATTATGCAAAGCAACAAATGATGGATCGCATAAATTTAATTTATTTAGGTAAATACAAAGATTTAGAAATAGTAGGTTTTAAGTCTCAGTTTACATTTGCACACAAAACTTCCAAAGATGTTCCATATCTTTTTGAAAATATAAGAGGCTATGGAATGGATAAGGAAGCTTTAGGAGAAGGAATCCACTATAAGAACTTTATGGGAACATACTTAATTGGTCCGCTTTTAATAATGAATCCTGATTTTACATTAGAATTTATGAGTGATTTTGTTGAAAATCCGAGTTTAAAGTATTATGATGAAATGAAAGCGGCATATAATATAAGGGTTAAAGAATTTAAAAATCCAAATACGACACTTTGAGAGGGAGTTATGAGTTTAGGGAAAAAAGTTAAGGATTTGATGTTAGAAATCAGATATAGAGTATATGAAAAAAGACATCGTAATATGATGAAATATAATTACGATAAATTTGAAATATATGAAGGTAGTGATGAAGAATTTAACCGGGTAGTAGTGCCATATTGGGAAAAATATGGATATAAGCCAGATAAGAAATGGTATCAATTTTTTGGACTAAAAGAACAAAAATTTGATCCACATTTTATACCTGAAGATTATTTTTATACAAGATTATATCCATTTTTAAATAATATGAAATTTGATGAACAAATATCAAACAAGATTTTTACTGATAATTTGTTCTATGATATTAATAAGCCAGTTGCTTTAGTAAAGCATGCAAGACATTTATTTATTGACAAAGATGAAAATTTAATTACTTTGGATGAAGTAATTGATATTTTAAGAAAAGAAGGAAAAAGTATAATAAAACCATCCGATGCAATGCAAGGAGAAGGTGTAGAAATTATTGATTTTTCTAAAGATGAAAAAAATGCCATTAATACTATAAAAAAACATGTCGAAAAAGGTGATTTCATAGTTCAAAGATTAGTAAAACAAAATGAACAAATGAATAGACTAAATGCATCAAGTGTTAATACTATGAGACTTACATCATTATTAGTTAATGATAAAGTTGAAATGTTATCTACAATTGTAAGATATGGTCAAGAAGGATCAATTGTTGATAATATGGCAAAAGGCGGATTATCAAGAGTAATATTACCAGACGGTACACTTTCAAAACAAGTTAAAATTGATGAAGAATTAGTAGAATTAGAGGACTATGTACCTGAAAAAGTAATTGGTTTTGAAAAGGCAGTTGAAATAATTAAAAAAATACATCCAAGAGTAGCACATGCCAGATTTATAGGTTGGGATTTTGCTGTGGATGAAAATAATGAACCAGTATTTATTGAGTTGAACACATATCCAGTAACAAACCAAAGACATTTTGGTCCAGTACTTGGAGAATTCACTGATATAATATTAGATGAATATTATGAAGCGAAAAAAGCGGGTAGAGCAAGATGAGTAATTTAAAAATTATAGCGAAAAAACTAGAAGATTTGCATACTCATATGAGATTTGAAAAATCTAAAAAATATTTTAATGGTATAATGGATGATCAAATGAAGAAAAATCCATATTATGAAGGTTCTGATGAAGAATACAATAGTGTGGTTGTACCATTTTGGAAACAATTTGGAATGAAGCCTGATAAAAAGTGGTTTCAATATTATGGCTATTTAAAACAAGAATTTGATCCACATTTTATTCCTGATGATTTTTTCTATACAGATTTATATAGATATTTTAATGATATTAGATATGATCAATTCTTACAAAACAAGCTTTATATACCTGAATTTCTTTATGATGTAAAAAAACCCGTAATAGTTTTTAAACATATGGGTAAATTCTTTGCAACTGAAGATGACAAGCTATTGACAAAAGAAGAAGCTATCGAAGAATTTTTAAAGCATGATAGTCTAATAATTAAACCTACAGAATTTAATCAAGGAAAGGGTGTAAAAAAATTAAATATTTCAGAAAATAGAGAAGAGTCCTTAAAAATATTAAATGAATATATTGAAAATGGTGATTTTGTATTGCAAGAAATAATTAAGCAAAGTGAGCAAATGAATTCTTTCAATGACACAAGTATCAACACCATTAGAATTATGACATTAATATTAAACAATGATATAAAAATATTATCTTCTGTTTTAAGAATTGGAAGTAAGGGTTCAATAGTTGATAATTATTATCATGGAGGTAAAGAAAGACCGATTAATAAAGAAAATGGATATCTAAGAGATTATTATTTCCAAAGAGATCTTTTGGTAAGGGTTGATGATAATAATGAACCTTTGAAAGAAGAATTACTTAAAGGATACGATAAAGCTGTTGAAATAACAAGATTACATTCTAGATTTCCACATATTAGATTGATTGGATGGGATATTGCAATAGACGAAAATTATGAACCAATAGTAATTGAGTTGAATGCATATGTTGGAGATAATCAAAGAGATGATGGTCCTACATTTACTAAGTACACGGCACAAGTACTTGAAGAATATGTAAATGCAAAGAAAAAAATATAAGGGGAAAAACTTATGTCTGTAAAAAGACTAATGAAAATTATTAATGAATATATTGTAAATAGAAGATTTAATGTTAAAAAGAAATATCAATATAAATCACTGAAAGAAAATATGGAAAAAACAGGATATTATGAAGGTTCTGATGAAGAATTCAAAGAAAAAGTTTTGCCATATTGGGAAAAATATGGAATTACTCCAAAAAAAGAATACTTCCAATATTATGGATATTTAACTCAAGAATTCAATCCTAGATTCATACCAGATGATTTATATTATGCTGACATGTATAGATTTTTAAATGATATTAGATATGATGAATTCTTAGAAAATAAGATTTATTTGAAGTATTTATATCATGATTTAAAACAACCAAGAATGATAACAAAATATGTAAATGGCTTCTTTATCAATCCAAACGATGAAATTATTGCTAAAGAAGAAGCTTTAGATGCAATCTTAAGTGAAAAGAATGTATTAATTAAGCCGTCAGATTCTTGGAAGGGAATTGGGGTTAAGAAAGTTGACACATCTAATAAAGACGAAGTTTTAAAAATAATTAATGATTATATGAAAAATGGAGACTTTATTATCCAAGAGATATTAATACAATCAAACCAAATGAATAGTTTTAATCCTTCTAGTGTAAATACTATAAGAGTGATTACTTTATTAGTTAATAATAAAGTTGAAATTCTATCTGCAATAGTAAGAATTGGTAAAAAAGATTCCTTCGTAGACAATTATGCTCAAGGTGGGAAAGTTAGACCAATCGATGTTGAAACAGGTATGTTAAGAACTTTTGAATTACAAGATGAAAAAGCTATTTACAAAGACGAAAATGGGAATGATTTAAAAAGTGAATTGTTGGTAAGTTTTGATAAGGTTAAAGAAATAGTTAAACATCATTCGAGATTACCAAGCTTGAGAATTTTAGGCTGGGATTTCGCGATTGATGAAAATAATGAGCCTGTCGTTATTGAAATCAACGCATATGTAGGAGATAATCAAAGGGAGGATGGTCCAGCATATGGCAAATTTACAGATACACTTTTAGAAGAATATGTAAAATATAGAGATAAGAAAAAATAAGAGGAAAAATGTTAAAAAAACTATTTAGTTCCAATAAAAAGGGAATAATGACTGTAATAAATGATATGCACAAAAGATCTAAACGATCAAGAATAAGTCTATTTACAGATATGTACAAAATGTATAAAAAAGGCTATACTTGGTTAAATTATTATACTTATAATTTTGATAGAGTTTTAGACCCTGAAATTAGAAGCACCTACCTATCACAATATGGTGATAATAGCCGTATCTACAGACGATTTATTGATGAAAATGAAACAAAATATTTAAAAGATAAGGTAGAATTCATAAATAAATATAAGAGTTTTCTAGGTAGAGAAATTATTATTTTAAATAATTCTAATTTTGATGAATTTAATACTTTCTTAGATAAACACACTAAAATTTTTGCAAAAGATCCATATTCATGTGGTGGAAAGGGTGTAGATTATATAGACACTAGTGGAATTGATCGTAACTTACTTTATCAAACTCTATTAGAAGAAATGAAAGTAATCATTGAAGAGCCAATAAAACAATGTGATGAAATGGCTAAACTTTCTGTAAATTCTGTTAATACGATTAGAACTGGAACAGCTATAGATAATAATGGTAATATAAATATACTATATACAGTACTGAGAGTTTCTGGCTCAGAAAGCTTTTTAGATAATGCAAGTCAAGGTGGATACTGGACTTTACTTTCTGAAAATGGTGAAATTACAAAACCTATGTATAAAAATTTACCAAAGGAATATATCACTGAAAGTAATCCAATTACTGGATTTAAATATACTGGGTTTGTAATTCCGAGATTTGAAGAAGTTAAGAAATTAGCTTTGGAAGCAGCAAGTATTTGTAAAGGACTAAGATATGTAGGCTGGGATATTGCAATTACTGATGATGGTCCAATTCTTATAGAAGGAAATGATTTTCCAACAACTGAACTTTATCAAGCATATGTTCATATGGAAGATGGAAAGGGAAAAGTAAAATTATTTGAAGAAAAATTAGGAATGAAATTAAGATAAATAAAACTCCGTTGTCAATATTTGATAACGGAGTTTTATAGTTCAAATATTATAGTTGAAGAGTTTATCCAACTTAATTTTGTTTATTTTCTATTTTTTAATAAATCTCTTATATAATTTATTAACAGCTTTCATTACTGAAGGTATTCTCATAAATAAAATTATTATTCCATAAACTAATATAGATAAAATAACAGATGCTAGTAGTCCAATATAGATATTTATACTTGAGAATAATGCATATGAGTAGTATGTTACAAGACCCATTAGCAAACTTGCGAAAATCAATTTAACAAATGTAATTGTAAATGATTTAAATGAAATTTGACCGTATTTTCGTCTAAACAGATATACGGATAATATGCTAGATACTAGTGAGGCAATTGATGATGCGATTGCAAGACCATTTATACCCCAAATAGCAGATAGCGTGTAATTTAAAATAATATTTAACACTACTTGAAGTATAGTTGTAAGTATTGGCAATATAGTATTTTGCATTGCATAGAAACCACGATTAAATATTGATTTAATCGTAAATCCTATTACTACAGGAATATAATAGAATAATAATGATGAAGTTATTTGTGTGGATTGAGCTGTAAAACTACCTCTTTGAAATAGTACCGTAATCACTGGTTCTGAAAGTATCATTACACCTATCATTGCAGGTATGACTAATGTATATCCAAGTGCAACACCATCCATCATAGTTTTTTTCATTTTATGAAATTGTTTTTTACTAGCATAATCTGAAATCATCGGATACGTTGTCGTAATTATTGAAGTTATTATAATACCAGTAATTATTTGATAAACTAGTGAAGAATATCTCATAGCAGAAACGCCACCATTTGGCATTATTATGGAAGCTAGAGATTGATCGGATATTGTTAGTAAATCCATTACAGATATCGATATTAACATTGGTATGGCAAATTTAACTAGTTTTTTTACATATCTATCCTTAAAATTCATTTTAAATATATGTAAGTAGTTTTCATCCAATATTGCTTTCGGAAATAGTATAAACTTTAAGAATTCAGTAATTACGATACCGTACGGTACTATATAATAGTTGTTAAAATAATTTGCACAGACTATCGTTATAATATGCAATCCGTTCATTATGATTCCATGAGTTTCTGAAACAATAAATCTATTTTTCATTTGCAAGAAACCTATGAAAACTGATGAAATCATTGTTGGATACAGTGTAAATGCAAATATTTTCGTAAATTCTATACTTAATTCTCGTTTTGCTCCTTCATAGCCTGGAGCAAATATACTAACTAGTACAGGTGAAATTAATATGATTATGGCGATAAAAAGGGTTGAAAAAGTTGTAATTATATTTAATAAATTAGCTGTAAATTGATTAGCTTTTTTTTCGCCATATTCATTTTTTATTTCAGAATAAACAGGTATATATCCTGCAATCATTGCTTGTAAAATTGATCCAAATAAAATAAAAGGAATTGTACTTGCGGTACTATAGGCATCATAAATATCACCAGTTCCCAAATAATATGCAAATACCTGTTCTCTTAGAAGGCCAGTTAACTTTGAAATCAATGTAATTATCATTAAAATGAAAGTAATTTTTCCCATAAAAAATCTCCTAAATCTGCTGATTGATTATATCATATATCTAAAACTTAATAAAGGAGTTGAGGTTTTGTTATTAATCTAATTAAGATCTATGTGATATAATAATTTTGGAGGTTTACATGTCATTTGATATAGATAAAATACACGAAATGTTAAATATAATAGTGGATTCAATTGATGTAACTCTCTTTGATGATTTGAATGGAGGAGTTGTTTTAGATGAAAAAGTTAAATTTCATGAAGAATCTGTAGATGATGATTTACTTATATTAGGTGAGTATCAAAGACATGGTCATATACGAAGAATAGTTATTTATTATGGTTCTTTAATGGAAAGATATGCACATTATAGTGATAAAAAAATGTTTGATAGGCTTACAAAGCTTATTAATCATGAACTTAGACATCATATTGAATACAAGGCTAAATTAAGAGATTTAATAGATGAAGATGAAAAATATTTAGAAAATTATAAAATGAAAAGGAATAAAGATTAATTATGAATGGAGTTATATTACAAGCTTTTGAATGGTATTTACCAGATGATGGAAATCATTTTAACTTTTTAAGAGAAAATTTAGATTATTTTAAGGATTTAGGGATTTCTTCTTTATGGCTGCCACCATTTACAAAAGCAACAGGAACGAATGATGTCGGATATGGAATATATGATCTTTGGGATCTTGGTGAATTTAATCAAAAGGGTAATGTTCGTACAAAATATGGAACTAAGGAAGAGCTTATTAATTTAATTGATGATGCGCATAAAAAAGGTATTCGAATATATGCCGATTTAGTTTTAAATCACAAGGCTGGAGCTGATGAAACAGAATTATTTAAGGCAGTAAAAGTTAATCCAGATAATAGAATTGAAGAAATAGAAGAAGCTAGAGATATTGAAGGATGGACAAAATTTACATTTCCAGGAAGAAAAGGAGAATACAGTGATTTTATATGGACATTTCAACATTTTAGTGGTGTAGATTATGATAATTCAACTGGCGAAAATGGAATATTTAAGATAATTTGGGAAAATAGAGATTGGAAATACGCAGTTTCTAAAGAAAAAGGAAATTATGATTATTTAATGTTTGCTGATATTGATCACTATAATCCTGATGTGAGAGCAGAAATATTTAGATGGATAGAATGGTTAATTAATGAAACTAAAATTGATGGTATAAGATATGATGCACTAAAACACATAGATTCCCATTTTATAAATGACTTAACAAATCATATACTTAAAATAAAAGAAGATATGTATTTTGTTGGAGAATATTGGGAAAATAATCAAGATAATCTTATTCATTATATTGATGAAACTTCTCAAAATGTCGATCTTTTTGATGTAACACTTCATTATAGATTTTATGAAGCTTCAAAATCTAGAGATAGATTTGATTTAACAAAACTATTCGATAACTCAGTTGAATCTCAAAGAAGAATGAATTCAGTAAGTTTTGTAGATAATCATGATTCTCAACTTGGACAATCACTAGAGTCTTGGATCGATGAATGGTTTAGACAAAGTGCATATGCATTTATACTATTAAAGAAAGATGGATATCCATGTGTATTCTTTGGGGATTTATTTAATATCAATAGTGGTGAAACTTATGAGGGTATGAGCGATAAACTTCGTCCTTTACTTGAACTTAGAAAAGACTATGCATATGGAGATGAAAAACAATATTTTCAAGGGCCAAATGAAATAGGATTTGTTCGTTATGGAAATGATGAGCATCCTGGTCGTATGGCTGTTACATTTTCAAATGCTGGAGCAAATACTATTAGAATGTATGTAGGTGAAGATCAAGCGGGAAAGGTCTACAAAGACTATCTAAGAAATAATGATGCGGAAATTGTCATCGATGAAAGTGGTCACGGAGATTTCTTCACTTCACCGGCATCAGTTTCAGCCTGGGTAAATATATAGTTTGCAAATGTAATCATAATGGTATATAATATGAATATCTTCAGGGCAGGGTGTAATTCCCAACCGGCGGTAAAGTCCGCGAGCGAAAGCAGAATCGGTGAAACTCCGATACCGACAGTAGAGTCTGGATGGAAGAAGATATTATTTAAATAACATATTTATTAAATAATGTTTTTGTGCCCCGAAGTATCAGGGGCATTTTTATTGCCCTAGAAAATGATATTAGGGAGGAAGAAAAAATGGAAAACGTTTCAAGTCAAGAAAGAATATTATCTATATCTAATATGGTTAAGATGGCCATATTCGCAGCATTAGCAGGGATATTAATGCTATTTAAATTCCCAATACCAATAGCTCCTTCATTTATGACGGTAGATTTTGGAGATGTGGCTACTCTTATGAGTGGATTTGTTTTAGGACCAATATCAGGTGTAATTACAGTATTTCTTAAAATTTTACTTAATCTTATATTAAATGGAACTACGACAGCATATGTTGGGGAAGTATCTAATTTTATAGTCGGTTCAATATTTGTGCTTGTTTCATCATTAATATATAGCAGACATAAAACTAAGAAATCAGCGTTAATAGGATTATTAATTGGAATTATATCTATGACATTTATTGCTACATTATCTAATTATTTCGTAATATTTCCACTATATGCAAAAGCTTTAGGAATGGGTTCTGTAGATGCATTCGTAAATACTATGCCTAATATAGGCTATATTAATTCATATTTAGACTTAATATTATTTGCTGTAGTTCCATTTAATTTAATAAAAGGAATATTTAATGCTTTGGTAACATTTTTAACATATAAAAAAGTTTCTAAAGTTATGAAAGGAATTTAATGAGAATAGATAAATACCTTGCTAATATGGGTGTTGGAACTAGAAAAGAAGTCAAAGATTATATTAGCAAGGGCTTTATTTTACTTAATGGGGAAGTTGTAAAAAAGCCCACTCAAAAAGTAAATGAAAATAAAGATAAAATTGAATATAATAATAAGGAAATAATATATAAGCCATATATTTACCTTATGCTTAATAAACCTCAAGGTGTAATTTCAGCAACTAAAGACCATTTAGAGACTGTAATAGATTTGCTTGAAGAAAAATATCAAAATAAAGATATATTTCCTGTTGGAAGACTTGATAAAGATACTGAAGGCTTGCTCTTATTAACTAACGATGGAAAGCTTGCTCATGAACTGCTTTCACCTAAAAAAAATGTAAATAAAAAATATTATGCAAAACTAGAAGGTAAACTAAAAAAAGAGGATATACAAGTATTTAAAAATGGGATATATTTAGAGAAAGAAAATTATCTCACTAAGACTGCAAAGCTTGAAATAATATCTGATTATGAAGCTTTTGTAACCATTCAAGAAGGAAAATATCATCAGGTTAAAAGAATGTTTCATGCGGTTAATAATGAAGTTATTTTCTTAAAAAGAATTTCAATGGGCAATCTTTTATTAGATGAGAATCTAAAGTCAGGTGAGTATAGAGAATTAACAGATTTGGAAATAAATTTATTAAAGGATGAATAATGGATAAAGTTACGATTATTGGCGTGTGCGGTGGATCTGCATCTGGTAAGACAACAATAGTAAATAAACTTAGGAAACAATACGATAATGATCTTGTAGTTTTAGGTCACGATTTTTATTATAAAGCTCATGACGATTTAACATTTGAAGAAAGAAAGGAATTAAACTACGATCATCCAAATGCATATGACACAGATAGACTTATAGAAGATATTAAAAAACTTAAAAATGGCGAAAAAATTTATAGACCAGTCTATGACTATACTATTCATAATCGTTCAGATGAAAAAGTTCTTGTAAATCCAAAACCGGTAATAGTTGTTGAAGGAATTTTAGTCCTTGAAAATAAAGAATTAAGAGATTTAATGGATATAAAAATTTATGTTGAAACAGATTCCGATGAAAGAATTATTCGTAGAATTCAAAGAGATGTTATCGAACGTGAAAGAAGCCTAGAATCTGTAATTACTCAATATAGAGAAACAGTAAAACCAATGCATGATATTTTTGTAGAACCTTCAAGAAGATATGCAGATATTATAATTCCTTACGGTGGTAAAAATAAAATTGCAGTAGGCATACTACTTGATAGTGTTGAAAAATACGTAAGAGAAAATAATCATAATTAAATAAAAAAATAGCTTGACTTTATCCTATATTTTTGTTATAGTTAGTAGGCAAGTTATTTTTAACTTACATGTGGTGAGTATCGCCAAGCGGCAAGGCCCAGGATTGTGGTTCCTGTATTCGTGGGTTCGAATCCCATTACTCACCCCATGCGGGTGTGGCGGAATTGGCAGACGCGCTAGACTTAGGATCTAGTATCTTACGATGTGGGGGTTCGACTCCTCTCACCCGCACCATAGTATATACACAGCTTAGATAATTGATTCTGAGTTGTTTTTTTTATTGTCTTGAAACTCTCAATTATTTACTAAAGTTTACACTTTGATGGCTTCATATTTTATAAGTAATTTAAAAGTATTTTTACTTGTGGAGTTTTTTTATTAGTTTTAAAACTATTATCTTGTTTAATAATATCTAAAACTTACATATTAATATTTATTAACTAAATTTAAAAAAATAATTATTAATTGACTATAAAATGTAAATAATAATTATTTATGATATAATATTTGTAAAACAAATTATGGGGAGGGACAATTTGAAAGGGTATAAGAAATTTTTTTGTTTCGTATTTATTTTGACATCAATTTTATTTTTACCTAATATTTCATTTGCGAGTAATTTATCTCAAGAGTTAGAAGATATAGAAGACAAATCTTTAAATGTACATGATAATCAAACAATTATACAAATGGATATTATTGAAAATATAAGTGTTTCAAAAGAAAAATTAGATGATTCTGTAGAAACTGAATTTGTAGAAGATTTACAAATGATGTCAAAAAATGATGTTTCGGAAGAAGATGTTTATGAAGAATCTGAAAAAGAAGAAAATATAATTGAAGATTCTGAGAAAAAAGAAGATTTTATTGAAGAATCTGAAATGGGAAATGAATCTAAATCGGAATCAACTTTAACAGCAATTGATGAAGATGTAGAATCTTCCGAAGAAATTGCTGTTATAGGATTTTTACAATATGATACAGAAATAAGATCAAAACCAAATGGCGATATAATTGATATAGCAAAATACGGTAGTTTAATAAAAGGGATGAAGCAATCTAATGGATGGATAAAATTAGAAGATGGCAATTATTTATATGACGTAGGTCTATTAGAAACAATTCCAGTAAATGGTTTTGTATCAGTTTCATCAAATATGAGAAAATATCCAAATGGTGAAATAGTTGGCGTGAAAGCCAAAGGTAGTCTAATAAGTGGAAGCAAAGAGACTAATGGATGGATAAAATTAGAAGATGGAAATTATATTTATGACTTTGGTATATTAGAAAGTATGTATGTTAAGGGATTTATTCCCGTTTCAACAAATGTAAGATCTAAACCGAATGGAGAAATCCTTAGGGTGGAATCAAAAAATACTTTAATAAGCGGTATTAAAGAGACTAATGGTTGGATAAAATTAGATGATGGAAATTATTTATACGATTTTGGTCTATTAGATTCAATTAAAGTAAAGGGGTTCATTCCAGTATCAACTAATGTAAGAACAAAACCCAATGGAAATATACTTAAAGCTGAAGAAAAAGAAAGTTTAGTTAGTGGTATTAAAAACGTTAATAATTGGATTAGATTAGATAATGGAAATTATCTATATGATTTCGGTCTATTAGAAACTATTAGGGTAAAAGGATTTTTACCAGTTCCAACGAATGTTAGAACAGCACCAAATGGTAAAATGCTTAGAGTAGAAAAAATAGATAGCCTAATTAGTGGAAATAAAAATGTTAATGGCTGGATAAACTTAGATAAAGGAAATTATTTATATGATTTTGGATTGAAATCAACTATTCCAGTAGAAGGTTATGTATCTAGCACTATAAATCTTCGTGAAAAACCAAATGGTACAATATTAGGTGTTATCAATGCAGGGATGTATGTACATGGAAATTTAAATGCAGATAATTACGTTATTACAGTTGGACCTACAAATAGTGGTAAAAGAACAGTATATCTTTATAATTTTGGATTATATAAAAAACATCATAAAGGATATACAAGAATGCCGTTAAATATAAGAAGTGGTGCATCATTTAGTAGTAGAGTAATTGGTACATTACCATATGGAACTTATATTAATCAATTTAGTGATACTGATTGGGTTAAATATGGGAATGGATATGTAAATGCAAGAACAGTTATGGCAACTGCTTCAAATAATTTAAAAAATACAAAATATTTATATACAGTTGATGGTAACGTTCCTTCAGTAATTAATGGAAGAAAATTAACTGGCAAAATAATAGATCCAAATGCTAAAACAAATTTAACTCAATCACAAGTCAATAATAAAATTTATCAATTACCTTATTATCTTAGAGAAGGGGCTTTACACAATAAAACAGCTGTAAACACATATATAAAATATCTAAATTATAAGGGATATTCAACTTCAACAAATTTAGATTATGATTATCAAAATGCATTGATAAATTCTACAAGAAGAGTGAAAGTTCCATTTCTTGCTCAATTTGACGAAAGATGGGGATTTGAACATATGAATGGAAGTTATTCTGACTATATCGCAAATGTAGGTTGTGGACCAGCTGTATTGGGAATGGTTTATAGTTATTTTACTGGAGATACGAGTTTAGATATAAAAGATATGACTAAGATTTCAGTGGCAAATGGATGGACAACTGGATATGGTAGTTATTCATATATATTTAATGGTGGTCCTAGAGCGTTTGGACTATCTACCTATACAACTACTCTATCAATTTCAAATGTTAAACGTCAATTAGACTCAGGAAGATTACTAGTTGCAGATGTAGGACCTGGCGATTTTTCTAGAAGTAGGCATTTTATTATATTATCCGAATATAATGGAAATTATGTAAAAATATACGATCCAGCAGACTACACATTTACAAATAGAGAATGGTCAATTCAAAGAATATTGAATCAAACACTTGTGTTGTATTCTATAGGATATTAATAAAAAATGAATTTGGTTAATCCGAATTCATTTTTTAATTTGTTCACTTTAGTGAGTTGAGTGAACGTAAGTGAACGAAACAATAAACCACCTGCTATGCAGGTGGAAGTCATAAAGCTTTAGCTTCAAGCACCAAAAAAACCTCCTTGATGTATAATTGTGATAATCACATGCACAATTCAAAAAGGAGGACATTCTGGATAAGAATAGTTTATCACATACTAAATGGAGATGTAAGTACCATATAGTTTTTACACCAAAATATAGAAGACAAGTAATATATGGGAAATTAAGAAAAGATATAGGAAGTATACTTAGAGAACTATGTTCACGAAAAGGAATAAAAATAATAGAAGCTGAATTATGTCCTGATCATGTTCATATGCTTGTTGAGATACCGCC
>JAEZZB010000051.1 GCA_023442495.1 Bacillota bacterium | reverse complement strand
ATAAGACTTGCTGGATATGGTGAAATAGCTACACCAATGATATTAAATGAAGCATTATGGCATACATCTGGTCACTGGGATCATTATCAAGAAAATATGTACTTCACAAAGATTGATGATGAAGATTATGCAGTTAAACCTATGAACTGTCCAGGTTCAATTTTAGTTTATAAATCTGAGCCTCATTCATATAGAGATTTACCAATTAGACTTTCAGAATTAGGTTTGGTTCATAGACATGAGCTTTCTGGTGCATTGCACGGATTATTTAGAATGAGAGCATTTACTCAAGATGATGCTCATATATTCTGTTTAGAATCTCAAGTTAAAGATGAAATTAAAGGAATTATGAATCTTGCTAGAGAAATTTATTCAAAATTTGGTTTTGAGTATAAGGTATTTATTTCTACAAGACCTGAAGATTTTATGGGTTCACCAGAATTATGGGATAGAGCTGAGAAGAATTTAATAGAAGTGGTTGAAGAATTAGGAATAGATTATACAATCAATGAAGCAGATGGAGCATTCTATGGACCAAAAATAGATATTCAATTACTTGATTCACTTAGAAGACCATGGCAATGTGGTACAATTCAATTGGACTTCCAAATGCCACAAAGATTTGAAATGTACTATATAGATGAAGAGAATGAAAAGAAACAACCAGTTATGATTCACAGAGCAATTTACGGATCACTTGAAAGATTTATAGGAATATTAATCGAGCATTTTGCAGGTAATTTCCCATTATGGTTAGCACCAGTTCAAGCTACATTTATACCAGTTAGTCTAGAACATCATGGTGAAAAAGTAAAAGAAATTAAACAAAGATTCTTTGATGCAGGTTTAAGAGTAGAACTTGACGATAGAAATGAATCAATGGGTAAGAAAATCCGTGATTCACAGACATCTAAAATTCCATATCAATTAGTAATTGGTGATAATGAAATTGCAAACAACACAGTTTCTGTAAGAAAATATGGTGAAACAAAATCTATTGATGTAGATTTAGATGTTTTCTTTAATCAAATGCTAAAGGATGTAGTAGAAAGAAATTAATGATTTAAATATTTAGTTGACAATACAATATAAATAATGTATACTTGATGAGTATTCAAGCAGAGATACCTACTCTCACCTAATGTAAAAGTACATTTAGGTTTAACTTAATCAAGATTTTTGAGATAGTAGCGTAGGTATTTATGCTACTATTTTTTATTTAACTGATACTTTAGGAGGTATGTTATAAAAGAACTTCAAATAAACGAGCAAATCCGATTTCCAAAGGTAAGATTGATTGGAAAAGATGGTGAACAAATGGGTATATTTACTTCTCAAGATGCTTATAAGAAAGCTTTAGAAGAGGATTTAGATTTAGTGCTTTTATCACCAAATGCAGAACCACCTGTGGTTAGAATTATGGATTATAGAAAGTACAAATATGATCAAGTTAAAAAGCAAAAAGAAGCAAGAAAAAATGCTAAAACAGTAAATGTACAAGAAATCAGACTATCACCTTCAATTCAAAAGCATGATTTAGAGATTAAGGCTCGTAATGCTATTAGAATTCTTAGCAAAGATGATAAAGTAAAGGTAAGTATTAGATTTAGAGGAAGAGAGATGGCACATAAAGAGCTAGGTAAAGAAGTTTTAGAAAATTTCTTTGAATTAGTTAAAGATGTGGCACAGATAGCTTCAAAACCAAAATTAGAGGGTCGTAGCATTCAAATGCTAATTGAACCTAAATCAGAGTAGGAGGATATTATGGGTAAAATGAAAACACATAGAGGATCAGCTAAAAGATTTAAAAGAACTGGTTCAGGTAAATTAAAGAGATTTAAGGCATATAAGAGCCATATTACTGGTAAAAAATCACCAAAGAGAATTAGATCTTTAAGAAAATCTACAATAGTAAGTAAAGCTGATATGAAAAGAATAGGAAACATGATTCCTTAGGAGGAAATTAGATGGCAAGAGTAAAACGTGCAGTTAATTCAAAGAAAACACATAAAAAATATTTAAAGATGGCTAAAGGATATAGAGGTGGAAAATCAACTTTATTCAGAACAGCAAAACAAGCTGTAATGAAATCACTTCACTATTCATATATCGGAAGAAAAAATAGAAAAAGAGAATTTAGACAATTATGGATTGCTAGAATCAATGCAGCTTCAAGAGCTAATGGTTTAAGTTATTCAAAATTTATGGGTGGATTAAAAAAAGCAAATATCGATATCAATAGAAAAATGTTATCTGAAATTGCTATAAACGACCCACAAGCATTTTCAAAATTAGTTGAAACAGCTAAAAATGCTTAATTAATAAAAATTATAAAAATCTGTTGTAGAAAATTTCTGCAACAGATTTTTTTATTTTAATAATTTTCTATATTTTTTTGTTTGTGTTTCGGAATAATTATGTATTTATAAAATTTTAGATATCATACTCTAAGCAGTGATTTTACCCTTATAATTAAAGTTTGATGAAAAATGACAAAAAGTATATAATGTATTGTATTGAATATTATTTAGAAGGTAAGAAAATGAAATTAGCACTTTTTTATAAAAATTTCATATCAAAGAATCCTGCAAGATTGATTCTATTTATGTATGTCGTGAGTATTGTTATAGGGACGATTTTATTGATGCTACCAATTTCATCAAGTAATGGTGAATGGACTAGTTTAGTAGATTCTCTATTTACAATAATTTCATCTGTGTGTGTTACAGGACTTACAACTGTAGTTACCACAATACATTGGTCAATATTTGGTAAGGTCGTTATTCTATTATGGATACAACTTGGAGGACTTGGTGTAATGACTGCAGCTAGTATGGTTGCATTAATATTTAATAGAAAAATGTCTATTTCTGATAGATTAAAACTTTCAGAAGAAAAAAATGCAA
>JAEZZB010000041.1 GCA_023442495.1 Bacillota bacterium | reverse complement strand
TGCTGTAATTTGCACTGCTAATTTATCTGATATTCCTGAGAATTTTTTTGCTTCTTGATATTCTTCTAATGGCTCGGCAATTTCTATCATTTGTGATAAAATAGTATATAGAATTTGATTTATATGTTTTATCAATTCTATTCCTTCTTGTATGCTAGTATTTATATATGAACTATTGGAAGGTTGAGTTGAGATACTTTCCTCTGCGAGCTTGTAAATGGATTTAGCTTTTTCAGCATTAGGATGGTATCTCTTTTCTTTTGCCCAGTTTTTAAAATCTTCTATGAATTTTTCTTCTGTTTTTTCTAAAACTAGATTTTTATGCCACCATTTTTCTAAGAAATCTAATAGTTTATCTTTTGAAAAGTTTCCTGAACTATGTGGAATTAATTTTTTTATTCCTGGAAATGTTTGATTAATCGTTTGGTCTATGAAGTTCATTTGATTGATTCTTAATTCCATGTAGTGTTGATATGATCTATTTAATTCTTTTAAGGTTCTAAATTTTTCGGTATCTACTTTATGTTCTTGTAATTCTTTCCAGTACATCAACCCATATTCTGCTATTTGTATAGCATCTATATTATCATTTTTTGCTTTTCTAAAGTTGAGTACTCGACAAAACTGTTTCATTCTTAAAGGATTTACCATGGTTACAAAGTATCCTTTGTCTTTTAATTCGTAGAGGATTGGAAGATGATATTTCCCTGTTGCTTCCATGACTATTTTTACTTCTTCATTTAAGGAATCTAGTTTCTTTACAAATTCTTCTACTTTTGTTTTCTTAAGATCAACATCAAAGGGCTTCCAAATGATTTTACCACCTTGTTCTAATGCACAGGCTGTAAACTTTTCTTTTGCTATATCTATTCCTATGGATATCATGTTTTTCCTTCTTTCTTTTAATTTGTAGTTCCTACCTGCACCATTACACTCATTTTAGCTCGTGACACGGACGTTTTGCCCAACCTGCTTAACCGAATATGAATAATGAAAAGGTAGATGACAGTTTTTATGACGGATATTCTAACCCTAAAACCGACTCGTCATACTACTTCTTCATTATACAAAAATAGTGCAAGATAGAAATAATTTTCTTTCTTACACTATTTATGGTACTAAAAACTGACCGCCAAAAAATTGATTTTTAATTTCAATTTTTTGGGGTCAGTTCAATATTTACTCAGGTCTTATTTATATATCATTTAAATATATTTTCTATTTGACATACATTTTATATACATATGCTGTTTGACCTTTGTATTGGAATTCTACCCAATTTGGATATTTCATTGATACTTTACCATTTACTGATTGACCACTTTTTAGTGTTCCAAGTATCTTGCCATTTGGTTTTTGTCTTACATTTAGTGTGGCTATTACTATTGATTTTACTGTAACAGTATCGCCAATTAAGCTTCTATAAATATAAGCATCTCTATTATTGTATTTTATTCTTACCCAATTTGGATTGTTTATATTTACTGTTCCTTCTACATATGCAGCTTTAGCAAGTGATCCTACAATTTGACCATTTGGTGTATGTCTTACATTTGTTGCCACAATAGTTAAGCCCTTTACTTTAATTGTATCAACTACTAGATCTTTATATATATAACCTTTATCCGTTTTTATCCAATTTGGAGAATTAACTGATACAACACCATTTACAATTTCACCAAATTTTGCTGTTTCAACAATATCTCCATTTGGAGTCATTCTAATGTTTGAAGTTACAGACACTAAACCTTTAACATCAATTGTATCTGAAAGAAGTGATTTATATACATATGCTTCTTTTCCATTGTAATCAAATTTAATCCAATTTGATCCTTTTTCATATTTACCTTCAACAAATGAACCTTTATCAAGAGTACCAATGATTGGACCATTTGGCTCAACTCTTACATTTATTTTAGTTGAAGCAAATCCTTTAGTTTCTAAAAGATCTGGATCTGGTGTTACAATGTTCTTTTTAAGATCATTTATAGCTTGAGTTAATTTAGTAACTTGTTTATCTACTTCATCTTGAGTTTTTTCTGCATTTTGCAACAACTTAACACTTTCATCATAGACTGATTTGAATTTTTCCCAACTAGTTTTTTCATAATCATCTTGATTCAATGTTTCAGCTTCTTTGATTTTTTCTTCTAGTAATATAGTATCAACATCTGGTAATAATTTTTCACCATAAAATCTTACTTCTGCCATAGACATATTATATCTGTCTTTTCCTGCTGGAGTAGCATCAAGCACTGTAAATCTTACAAATTTTGCATTTGTAGGTGTAAAGAACATAGCTTTAAACTGATCACGATTTGTAAGGGAATTATTTTCTCTATCGAATTCGTAGCTTCCCATATTTACAAACTCTGTTCCATCTTCACTTAATTCAATATTAACCTTAAGTACATCTGCATGTTTATGTGTACTATGTGGTAAGAAAGCGATAGCATTTAATTTAAATTCATTATTAAGCTTAAATACTATATTTTGTGGTAATGTGCTCTTTTCATGATTCGTATAATTATTATGCCAATAAGTTTGATCGTCGTGATCTAATAATTTATCAGCTGTTGCATCTTCGAAAGAAGCATCTGTTGTAAAACTTTCTACACTTACGACATCCTTATTTTCAAGAGTATTTATCAACATGCTTTCATCTAAAGTTCTTAATGCTAGTAAACCATAAGCTTGTCTTATTTCTCTTGTTGCGAATTCAATATCGTCCTTAGTATATGAATCAGATTGAAGAAGTTTTATTTTATCATTCACTACATTCATAAATTCTTCATAAGATTCATCTGTATACATATAGCTATTTAGTTCTTTTGCCTTAGCTATTTCATCTTCTAACTCTTTTGTATTTACACCTTCTAATACTGTAAGTTTATAAGATACCGTCTTACTATCATTGCCTTTTGCAGTGAATGTTAGAGTCGTTTCACCAGGATTATGTGCGTGAACTAAATATCTTATATTCTCTTCTGTACCTGTAATTATTATACTTGCTACATTTTCATCTTCACTTTCAACTGTATAGTAAGGATTTTTATTGTTAGTAGATACAACATTAGCTTTTACTTCTGATATTTCTCCTACATAAAGAGTATCTTTATTATCTTCAGATAATGATATACTCTCTATTTTTATTCCGTCCTTATGATACACTTCAATTTCTGATAAAGTAAGCATATCATCACCAGTTTTACCGGCAAATACTGTTACATCAATATTTTTTACATTCTTATCTTCTTCCACTTTTACTTCGTATGACTTTTGTGCCCCATCAATCTTTTGACTTTGTTTTGTGTCATCTTCAAAGGTAAATTCTACTTGCATACCGCCAATTGCACCATTTGCATTTAAGTTTTGTCTGTTAAACAATATGAATCTATCCAATGTTTGAGGATTCTTTAATTGTAAATGAATGGTTGCCGGTAATTTGTGTTTTTGTGGATCATGAGGAGATCCATCATATTTCCATACAAATTCAAAATTAGGATCTAAATTGTTATCAAATAATCCACTATATGATTTTTGTTGTATTAATTCTTGGACATTCGTTCCATCATCTTCAGTGAAATATTCATTCGTCATAGTTATATTAAAATCTGATTGTGTTAATTTGACTTCAGTTTCACCTTCTATATCTGGTATTGTTGGTACATTACTTACATCAAATGTTTTAAAATCATAATTTGGACCTATGATCATTACATTATCAAATGTAAATATACTGTTTATATCTTCTATATCTGTATTTGCTTTTACCTTAAAGCTAGCCAATTCATGTGAACCATTTATTAATGGCTTATCACCTGAATTTACAAAAGCAATATTTAGTTCGCCTTTATTTTCATTTTCATATGAAGTATTCAATGATAAGTATTCCATACCTGCTATATAAGAGTTTTGTACTAAATCTTGTTTAGCAGCTCCAATATCTTGTCTAACAATTTCTGCTACATCTTTGTTATAAGTTAATATAGCACCAAATGCATTTACATTTTCCAGTGAATCTCCATATATGGTGACATTAAATACTTCTCCTGCACTGGCTTTATTTTTATCATATAAAAATACGAGATTACCATCTACTTTACCTGTTTGTTTTGTACCACCATTTGCCTTGAATTGTGTGAATGCATAATCATATACATCATAAATATCATTTGAATTTATATCTGCAAATCTATCTTTAATTTGTGACTTGAAAGTAACCGGATCATTATTTATTGATTTTGCTAGATAATTTCCAAGATTTGTAAGATCATCCACGCTTATGCCCACTCTTTCAGTATTACTACCTACTGTAAATGGACTAGATCCATCTTTCTTATATACATGCAAACCATTTGCTGAGAAAAATCCACCTAAAGTTTTTTTAGGAACATATTTTATATATCTTAGAGCTTTAGGATTTTCGTCATCTCCAAATTTTACAGTTTTAGGTTTTGCATCCGTTGTCCATGGGTCAGTTTCCCCGTCATGAATTTTTTCCCAATAAACACCATCTAAACTGATGTAAATATCCATTTTTGATACATTTCCATTTCCAGCGTTTGTACGTGGAACGTATTTGAAATAATCAACTTTATATGCCTTACCATAATCAACTATCATTTCTTGATCTATTGAATTTCCGGTTGAATGGAACATTGTATTATCATCGTGATCAAAAGCATTATTTAGAGCTCCCCATGAATCTCCACCTTTCCAAATTATATTTTTAGGATATGGAACATTTCTCCATGGATCATCTAAAGTCTTAATAGTCATAATTTCTGACCAATTTGAATAACCCGTGTTATTTCTTGCACGTATACGCACTTTATAATCGGTATTGTATCTCAGGTCAATAAATTTATGAGTACTTACATCACCTACATTGTGGATGTTTCCATCAAGTTCTATTTCATATGATGTCGCTCCGTCCACTTTATCCCAACTTATTACGAAACTTGTAGGAGTCGCCTTTTCTTCTTCATTTCTTAAAGTAGGTACTTTAAGATCTTGATTTATTTCATCTATATCGAATACACCAGTATTTTCAAAGCCTTCTAAAGTAACTATTTGTACATTTTCATTTACATCCGTTCTTTCAAGTCTTACATATAATTTAGGTGTAGTAATAATCTCATCTGAAAATGCCTCTTTTTCATCTTCTAGTGTGTATCTATTTAGATTTGGTCTTTCATCGTAGAAAAATACATTGTGATTGTCTTCTTTATTAAATTCTTCTAGTGAATTTACTTCTTTTAATTGTAACTCGCTTTGACCATTTTGAGCATTAACACTAGTCGGTTTTTTACTCACATTTACGATAAATGTCGTTTCCCTATTACTGTCATATCCATTATACGTACCTTCCGATTTATTTATGGTAAGTGTAGCTTTAGTTCCTTCAACTTTTGAATTAATTAAAGTTTTTACATTATCTCCATAATCGACAGACTCTATCTTATCATTTTTTTTGTGTACATTTAAGCTTACACCGTCATCTTCAAATAATTCAAATGACGTGTCGCCGTAAGGATAAAATTCTACTATTCTCTTAGTCTTATCTAAACCTTTAGTATTAATATCATTTTTAGGATTTGGATTATTATTTTCTTCGTACATTGGTATTATTGAACCATTTTTTACAAATAGAGGTAATTTCCAAATAGGTGCATCGTAATTATTTAAAATTTGTCCACCTTTGTATTGTTTACCTGAGAAATAATCTATCCAAATTTGATTTTTATCTGGTAAATATATATTATTTCTTACATCATCGCCACCATCATTCATGGCCGTATTTGCATATACGGGTGCCACTAAGAAATTAGAACCCCACATATATTGATATTGTGTAAGTGCCTTATTATATGAATTACCGTCATTTGGATATTCTAAAAACATTGCACGTACCATAGGTAGTGAAGTTGTAGCTTCATGTGCTAGTGTATAATTATATGGCATCATTTGTGCCTTTAGTTTTAAATACATACGAATGATTGCGTTATATTTCGCATCATGATAGTACGGTTTCTTAGCCAATGCTCCCCATCCATCCATGTCAAGCATTTGTGGTGCAAATGCCTTAAATTGGAAATCACGGGTTGCTATTATTGCTTGTCCTCCAAAGATACCGTCCATATCACTACCGATGTTAGGATTTCCTGATAAACTTTGTCCTATAAATGTAGGTATATGGAATCTTATATATTCCCAGTTACCACCAACTTGATCACCGGTCCATATACTACCGTATCTTTGTGTGCCTGCCCAACCGTCAAGTGTAATAATATTTGGTCGTTTACCAACTTCGCCAAATACTTTATACGCTTTTGTAAGACCATCTAGACCGAAAGAATATCCAGGTCCGACCCACGCTACGTCTGTCTTTAAGGTGCTTATTCCGCCAATTTTTACTTCTTTGTCAAAATCACGTAATTTTTGGTATTGAAGTGTCGGACTTGTAGAAGGTTCGAGTTGTGATTGAGTCCAAAGTCCCGTTTGTACCCCGTAACTATTAGCATAGTCGGTAAATCTTCTTAAATTTTCAACGTTTGCATCTATGGCCTGAACTTTTTTATCCATATCATGGCCAACATATTCATAACCGTTTTGTCCAAATCCGCAACCATATCCATCATTTGGTAAAAACCATGCTAACGGCATGTCTTTATTTACGTGACCATCTATTACGGCTCTAGCTGAAAACTTATATGTTTCATCATTAACGGTACCCTTAAATTTATCGGCCAATACTGTCGGACGTTCATTATTTAAAGTTTCAACCCAAGTACCTTCTGAAATTACGTAGCCGTCTCTTTGTTCAAATTCTACATATTTATTACCATCTTCTAAAGTCCATGGTGCTTTTCTATCTTTGCCTGGTTCGTAAACTTTCCAACCATCACGGTTATAGCAATTTAAATGACCTAAATAAAATCCGTATTCTGGTAACAAGACAGCATTCCCTGTTACAGTATAATAATCATTTAATACATCTTTTGCTATCTGTCTTACATCTTGTGAATCGGATATAAAGTAATATGCGTCAAATTCGGAATCTGAATGTGTCGTTAACACTTCATTTGCATTTGTTTTTTGGAAGTCGTAATTACCTGCTTGAAATGTATTTCTAAGTACACCATATCCCTTTGTAGACCAATAAAATGGATTTGGTGATGCCACTCCACCGTCTACCCAGGAATTGGTATTTACTATTTGAATTTTTTCACCTTTATGTGAAAATCTTCCATTTTGCGTACCACCGCCATAAAAATATTCATCATCTCCCGCAATTATTTTTTGAACACTACTTCTATTTGTTAATTCGATAGGTTCACTTTCCTCTAAAACTATTCTATCTCCATTTAATACAGTCATTTTCCCCGTATTTTTATCAAATGAAATAGTTGTTGTGTTTACTTTTAAATCAAATGTTTGATCTTTTGTTTCAATTTTAATTTCTGGTTTTGTATATATTGAAGAATCGTCCGGTTGCTGTTGAATTCTTCCTATATGATTTTTGTTTGTAGGTTTTGCATACTCTTCAAATTTTCCACTAGGATCTATATTAAATCTAAAAATACCATTTTCTAAAAATGTAATTTTTGATTTATAACCATTGCTGTATGTTAAATATGCTATATTTTTATTATTCTTGTCCAACTCAGCTTTTTGTATTGAATTGTCACGAGTTTCATTAGCATACACATACCCTCCTGCTCCAATTTGAGATATAGGACCTAATAACATCAGCGATGCCATAGAAATTAATCCTATTTTTTTCAACAATTTCTTCATTCTTTCCTCCCTTTCTTGTTCCCAAATTTGATTCCCATATTGATATATGATATCGTGGTCATTACCATTATACCATAAAAATTAATTATATAAAAATCGTTCATATAAATAACTACACCATTCTCACTACTTTTAATCTTAGATTAAACACTAAAGTACATGATTTGGCAATTTTGAGTGAATAGTTATATTTTTATCTTTTAAGTTGTATTACAAGCTTGCATTGTATTTTTTTACTCATACTGTTAAAACAACTTATTTGCAAGCGTTTTTAATTATTAAAATATTATTACATTATTTAGGTATATTTAAAATTTTAGTTGTATGTTATAAAATAGAAGTAGATTAGATTCATTACAAATCGGAGGAAATATGCACAATAAATTTTTAAGAATTGCTGCAGCAAATATTAATACTAAGCTATTAAATGTTGAAGACAATAAAGATGAAATAATTAAATATATTAATTTTGCTGGAAATAATGGAGTCGATATTCTTTTGTTTCCTGAACTTACATTAACTGGAGTTAGTTGTGGTGAGTATATTGCAACAAGAGAAATTGTTAAAAGATCTTATAAAGCGTTAATTGAAATAGCAAAATTTTCTAAAGAATTTAATACAATTGTATATCTTGGACTTCCTACATATAATAATAGCAAATATTATAATACAATGGTTGCCATTCAAAATGGTCAATTCATCGGTGGAAAATCTAAGACTTATCTAAATAAATACGAAAAAAACATTTTTGATAATTTTGATGATTCATATAGTTTAGAGCTAGAAGATTTTAATATTGATATCAATACTAATTTCCTGTTAAATATTAAAAGCTTGGATATTACAATCGATTTACATTTCGAAAATTTAGTTAGTCATTCAAATATTGATTCAAATAATAAATACGATTTATTATTAATTCCCGGAAGTGAACCGGTAAATGTATATAAAATGGATTCATTAAAAGAAAATTTAATGAATTTATCGAAAACTAGAAATAATACAGTGGTATATACGGGTCCTTCTATCAATGAATCTAGCTCAAATTCTGTGTATTCTGCACATAAGTATATAATTACAGCAGGCAATATTATTGAACAAGGAAAAATTTTTTCAAATGGCATGATTTACAATGATATCCACTTATCAGAATTTAGAAGAAATGATGGGCAATTCGATAATTTCCTTTCTCAATATTACAACTTTGAAACAAGACTTAGTAAAAAAGAATTTGTCATTAAAAGAAAGATAAATCCATATCCATATCTTCCGCCTAAGGAAAATTGGAATTCTTTTATGAAAAATATCATAAATATCCAATCAGAGGCTCTTGTAAGAAGAATAAAACACATACCTGATAAAAAAATATACTTGGGACTATCTGGCGGACTAGATTCAACACTTGCATTGATAATAGCGTCACTTAGCTATTACAAACTCGGATATGATTCAAAAGATATACATGCCATAACTATGCCAGGGCTTGGAACATCTCGAAGAACTAAAAATAATGCAACCGAACTTGCAAAAGCTTATAATGTAACGCTTGAAGAAATATCAATTAAAGAATCAGTTTTACAACATTTCAAAGATATTGGTCATGATGAAAATCAATTTGATATAACATTTGAAAATGCACAAGCTCGTGAAAGAACGCAAATTTTAATGGATCTTGCAAATAAAAATGGAGGTATAGTTTTAGGTACTGGTAATATGTCTGAAATTGCTCTAGGTTGGGCGACATATAATGGCGACCATATGTCAATGTATTCAATTAATTGTGGCTTGCCTAAGACATTACTTAAAGAAGTGGTAAGATTTGTAGCAAGCAGTACAAATGACGAAATACTTAAAAAGACTTTACACGATATATTAGATACGCCAATCTCTCCCGAATTACTTCCGACTAGTGAAACTGGTAAAATTAATCAAATTACCGAAGATAGCATAGGCCCATATGAATTACACGATTTTTTCATATATCATTTAATTAAAAATAAACTTGAAATAGGAGAAATACAGACACTTAGTGAAATGGCCTTTTCTAATAAATACTCTAAAGAGGAAATCGGTAAATGTTATGTAAAATTCTTACAAAGATTTGTAACGCAACAATTCAAGCGAAATGTTGCACCAGATGGTCCACAAATACTTGATTATTCACTGAATCCAAAATTCGGATTTAATATGCCATCAGATATTGATAGCAATGCACTAATTAAAGATGTGAAAAAATATTAAAAGAGAGGGACCCCTCTCTTTTTTAATAATCTTATCATCTTTTATTTACACTTTCTAGCTCTTTATTGTATGCAATAATTTGTTTTAATGAATCACGTTTAGATACTCCTGCAATTCGATGTTTATCTCGAAGATTTAAAAGTAATTTAAATATAGGACCCGGTTTTATTCCATTTTCAATCAATTCCTTACCTTTTACATAATCCCTTGACATATATTCATTAAATATTTTAAGTCTTTCATATAGAAAGTCTTCAGTATTTCCTTTATCTGTATGTGAAATTCGTCCCCTATCGTCCGCCATTGAAAGCAGTATCAAATCATTTGGAGCGACGGAATTAAAAAATAGTCTGTTTGTAGACTTAATTTTAGAATTATCTCGTGCATACAGATTCGGCTTCATATGATGTAATACCATGTTCGTAACATATTTAATGAGAAATTTTTCGTTAGACAATCTTCTTAAAAACTTTCTTGCAAGTGGCACACCTTCTTCATCGTGTTTGTAAGAATGTATTTTGTCATTTTCGATACTTGTAGCAGTAATTTTACCAAAATCGTGACATAATAGGGCGTACATGAATTCTTTTTTGTAATTTGCTCTATCTATTAATTTAGCCCCTTCATCAAGGACCATTAATGTATGATTATAGACATTGCCCTCGGCATGAAATATTTGATTTTGCTCTACTTTTTGTAAATCATAGAGTTCTTTAAACCAGTATTCTAACTGATTCATTTCATTCAAACAGTTAAAGAATATTGACGGTTTATTTGACAATAGTCCTTTATTAACTTCTGTATAGACTCTTTCTTTTGAAAGATTTGAAAGATTTATTCGTTTGCAAAGTTCAGTTGTTTTTTTATCAATTTTGTATTCAAATCTTGCTGCAAATTGACAAGCACGTAAAACACGAAGGGCGTCTTCTTGAAATTTATTTTTATTAATATATCTTAAAACGCCATTTTTAATATCGTCAATTCCGTTAAAATGGTCTATATATTCTCCCTTAATTAAATCTTTCATTATGGAATTTACTGTAAAATCCCGTCTTTCGGCAGCTTTATATGTACCGATAAATGGATCAACTTCTACGTCAAAATCAGTATGCCCTCGACCGTTTTTGGTTTCAATTCTTGGAAGAGCAATATCCAAATTATATTTTCTTATAGTATAGATTCCAAATGATTTACCGACTTCAAGGACGTGGCCAAATTCACTTAGAATATTTTCTAGGACTATTTTTTCAATTCCATGTATCTCAATATCGATATCCTTATCTACTTTTCTCGTTTGACCAATTTTAAATCGAAATTCGTCACGCACATATCCACCTACTAAGTAAGTTTGTCCACCTTTTTTATTAACTTTTTTTGCGATTTTCTCTGCGATTTCAAGAGATTTATTAGTTTCCATAATTGTATTATATCATTTTATCGAATTCGTTTAGTATAATGTATTTAATGAACCATACTATGTGATATATGTATATATATTTTTAAGTAT